>JAJPYK010000136.1 GCA_021205005.1 Paraprevotella sp.
GTCGTGTCTGTGCCTATGGCTGGCGGCCTGTTCGCAGGACGACGGCCTGACGGATACGCCGTCGACTTCCGGCCCGTCCGCTTCCGATACCCTTCCGAAAGATCCCGAACCGGGCAATCCCGTCACGATCCGTCTGAGCCTCGGGGTGACCCCGATGGCTAATGAGGAAGGTTCCACCCGCGCTTTCACGCCGTCGGGTCCTGAGGTTACGGATATGATCCAGACTGCCGCCATTTTCGAGTTCGATGTGGAAGGCAACCACGACAGAGTCTTGCAGCCGGCTTCCTACTTCTTCCGCGACTTCAGGACGGATGCCACTCCCAACGGTATCCAATATCTGGAGGACTATACCGGTATCCAGGTGGTGGACGGCCCGAGCAGGACCTTGTGCGTGTTGGTCAATGTGCCGAAAGACACCATCGACGCTTTCTATACCCGGATGGCGAACGAATACCATGTGTCGGACGGCCGTCTGTTATTGAGCTGGTTCAAGAAGTGGTTCATCCACTTCGACTACGATGACGACGAGGACCAGAACATCCAAGGACAGCTCAAGTCCATGCCGATGATGGGGTATTACATCGGCGACGTGTATGCGAACGGCGGGACCTATACCGACATTCCTATCGACTTGGGGCGGTTGGCTTCGCGCATAGACGTGCAGATCGTCAACAAAATGAGTAAGGATGTGACGAAAGACAACATCCTCTATTACCATTTCGGCAATATGTTGCGCGGTGCGCAGGCCTATCTGGAAGAGTATGATACGTATGATCTGCCCGAGTTGCTTCCGGTGGGCAAGCTGAAAGTGGCCATCGACGATTTGCCCATGGGCTCCACCGACATGCGTTATTTCTACGCCGGTCCGCAGTTTGCCGAGAATGCGGAGCAATCGATCAACCTTCATTTCTCTACGGGACAGGAACCGCCCGATTACTATACGGAGGGGTCGGAGGCGCACAGCAGTTTCGGCACTCGCGTGCCGTTGAGCGCCACGATGCCGGGCAGCGACATGATGAGTTACTATTTCTACCAGAACACGATCTATCACTTCACGTTCAATCTGGTGGATGGCTCGTCGAAGACGCGCTCGATCCGTGTAAAGGATGTCCGTACGCGCGGCGTCGGTTCGCAGGAAATAGACCTGGAAATCTCCAACAACGACTTGCAGAAGAAATAAGAGGCGGCCTTCGCGGCCGTACGAAAACGCTCCGATGCTGCGTGGCAGCGCCGGAGCGTTTTTTTGTGTCCGCCGTCATGGGGTGCGGAGCGGGGAAAATTTTTCTGCGGAGATTTTTTTTCAATCTGCGGAGAAAAATCCGTCGGGGTCCCGCAGCGAAAAAAAAGGTGCGGGCGGGTCAGAGCTATTCCAGCATGCGCTTGAGCACCACGGTGGCCGAGATCTCGCGGTTGGCCGCTTCGGGGATGACCAGCGACTGTGGGCTTTCGATCACGTCGTCCGTCACGATCATGTTGCGCCGCACGGGCAGGCAGTGCATGAAAAACGCCCGGTTCGTGACGGCCATGTGCGCCTCGTCCACCGTCCAACTGCGGTCGACGGTCAACACCTTGCCGTAGTCCTCCGGCCGGGTCACTCCCGGACAGCTCCAGTTCTTGGCGTAAATGAAGTCGGCCCCCCTGAAGGCCTCCATCTGGTCGTACTCCACGCGGGCCTTCCCGACGAATTTCGGGTCGAGCTCATATCCGCGGGGATGCGTGACGACGAAATCCACGTCGGCGGCGTTCATCCACTGGGCGAAACTGTTGGGCACGGCCTGCGGCAGGGCTTTGGGATGGGGCGCCCACGAGAGCACCACCTTGGGACGCGGCGTGCGTTTGTACTCTTCGATGGAGATCAGGTCGGCGAAACTCTGCAAGGGGTGCACCGTGGCGCTCTCCATGAAGAACACGGGCCGGCCGGAGTAACGGACGAACTGGTCGAGGATCTTTTCCTCGTAGTCGTCCCGTCGGCTCTCGAAGGTGGCGAAGGAACGCACGCCGATCACGTCGCAGTAGCATCCCATCACGGGGATGGCTTCGAGCAGATGCTCGCTTTTGTCGCCGTCCATGATCACGCCGCGCTCCGTCTCCAGTTTCCATGCGCCCTGATTGACGTCGAGCACAATGACGTTCAGGCCCAGGTTCATGGCCGCTTTCTGCGTGCTGAGGCGGGTGCGCAGGCTGTTGTTAAAGAAAATAAGCAGGGCGGTCTTGTTCCGTCCCAGCGTCTGGTAGCGGAAACGGTCTTTCTTGACCTCGAACGCCTCTTGCAAGGCCGATTTCAGGTCGCCCAGGTCTTCTACATTCCGGAATACTCTCATGAGATTATGTTTTTGGTTTAAGTGAATAATCGGTTTATCGCGGTCGCGTCTGTCCGTTGCCGTGAATCAGCCATTTGTATGTCGTCATCTCTTCCAGGGCCATCGGTCCGCGGGCGTGCAGCTTCTGGGTGCTGATGCCGATTTCGGCCCCCAGTCCGAACTGTGCCCCGTCGGTGAACGAAGTCGGCGCGTTGACGTAGACGCAGGCGGCGTCTACGGCTTGCAGGAAGCGTTCGGCGGCCTCCCGGTCTTCCGTAATGATGCACTCGCTGTGCCCCGAGCCGTAGCGGGCGATGTGGTCCAAAGCCTCGTCGAACGACGCCACGGTCTTCACCGACATCTTGTAGTCCATGTATTCCGTGCCGAAGTTCGCTTCCGTGGCTGCCTCCAGTTCGCTGTCGGGATAGTGTCCTTTCAGTGCGGCCCTTGCGGGCTCATCGGCATAGAGGCGCACGTGGCTGTCCCGCAGGGGGGCGCAGAGGCGGGGCAGGTCGGCCAGCCGGTCGGCGTGGATCAGCAGACTGTCCAGCGCGTTGCACACGCTGACCCGCCGCGTCTTGGCGTTGGTCACGATGGCCGCTCCCTTGCCGACGTCGCCCGCCCGGTCGAAATAGGCATGACACACGCCGGCCCCGGTCTCGATGACCGGCACGCGGGCGTTCTCGCGGACGTAGCGTATCAGTGCGCTGCCTCCCCGCGGAATGAGCACGTCCACGTAGCCGCGCGCCTGCAACAGGGCTGCGGCGGCCCCGCGTTCGGACGGCAGGAGGGTCACGGCGTCGGGGGTGACGCCGAAACGCGCCAGCACCTCGCGGATCATGTCCACGACGGCGCGGTTGGAGCGGTCGGCGTCGCTTCCGCCCTTGAGCACGCATGCGCTGCCGGCTTTCAGGCAAAGCGAGAAGACGTCGAAACTCACGTTGGGGCGCGCCTCGTAGATGACGCCGATGACGCCGAAGGGCACGCTGACGCGTTTCAGGTCGAGTCCGTTAGGCAGCACGACGTGTTTCAGTATCCGTCCCAGCGGCGACGGCAGTCCGGCCACGTGGCGCAGGTCTGCGGCGATGGTTTCCAGGCGTCCTGGCGTCAGCTTCAGCCGGTCGTAGAGGGGATTCTCGGGCGACATGCGTGCCAGGTCGCGTGCGTTTTCCGCCAGGAGCTGCCCGGTGCGGGCCAGGGTCTCGTCGGCCACGGCGTGCAGGATGTCGTTCACCCGTTCCGCCGGGAGCTGCGCCAGTTCCCGTCCGGCGGCTTTCGCCTTCTTAAATAAAACGTTCAGATCCATGTTTTTTTGGTTTTTCATTATGGGGGATGTCCTTCTTCTTCCCGTCCGTTCATTCCAGATACAGGTAGTCGTAGTGCACCAGCGGTTTGCAGTCGTGCTGTCCGAGTAGCTTCCTTGCCTCTTCGCTGTCGTAGGCGGCCCGGCCCACGCCGAGCTTGTCTCCCCGTGAAGAGCAGACGGACACGAGTTCGTCTTTCTCGAAGTCTCCTTCGATCCGTGTGATGCCCACGGGCAGTATGCTCACGGCCTTGTCTCCGCAGACGGCCTCCGCGGCCTTGTCGTTGAGGAAGATCTTTCCCTTGGCGAATCCGGTGCTGTGTGCGATCCATTTCTTGACGCTCGACACGCTGCCTTTCCTCGGAGCGAAACGGGTGCAGACGACCCGTCGCGGATGCAGGATCAGGTCGGTGAGTATGTCGTCGCGTCTGCCGTTGGCGATGATCACTTCTATACCTTCGTCGGCCACCTTGCGGGCGATGTGGCATTTGGTGATCATGCCTCCTCTTCCGAATCCCGACTTTTCGGTACGGATGTATTCTTTCAGGTCGCGTTCCGGCTCCACCTCGGGTATGACTTCCGTGCCGGGTGTGCCGGGCGCGCCGTTATAGATGCCGTCCACGTTGCTCAGGATGACCAGTGCCTGTACGTCCATCATGGTGGCGATCAGCCCCGACAGTTCGTCGTTGTCCGTAAACATGAGTTCGGTGACGCTGACGGTGTCGTTCTCGTTCACGATGGGAATGACGCCGTTTTCGAGCATCACCATCATGCAGTTGCGCTGGTTCAGGTAGTGTCGTCGTGTGCCGAAGCTTTCTTTCATGGTGAGCACCTGTCCCACGGGGAGCCTGTGCTCGCGGAAGAGTTCGTAGTAACGGTTGATCAGCTTCGCCTGTCCCACGGCCGAGAAGAGCTGCCGCTGGTCCACGCTGTCCATTTTCCGGGTGGCTGCCGTCTTGAGTTCTCCCCGTCCGCTGGCCACGGCTCCGGAGGAGATCAGTATGACTTCGATGCCGTTTCGGCGCAGCTCGGCCACCTGGTCCACCAGGGCTGACATGCGGGTGACGTCCAGACTGCCGTCTTTTCGGGTCAGTACGTTGCTGCCGATCTTGACGGCGATGCGTTTATAGTCTTGCGGCATACGGCTGTCGTTCTTTATGGTGAGTGTCATTTCTTGACCGAAGCGCGCAGGCCTTTGATGACACTGGCGGTGAATCCGGTTTCTTCCATGGCGTTCAGTCCGCGTATGGTCAGTCCGCCGGGCGTGGTCACCTTATCGATCTCCGCTTCGGGATGCGCGTCGCCTGCGGCCAGCAGTTCCACCGCTCCCTTGAGGGTCTGTGCGATCGCGCGCCGGGCGTCTTTGGGAGAGAATCCCAGCTCCACACCTCCTTCGGTGGCCGCCCGGATGTATCTCATCGCATAGGCTATGCCGCAAGAGGCCAGCGCCATGCCGGCTTCCATCAGCCGTTCCTCGACCAGCATGGCGTCGCCCAGCTCCTTGAACATGGCCAATACGCGGGCGTCCAGTTCGGGCGTGGAACATACGGACGACATGAACGTCATCCCGCTCATCACGGCGATCGCCATGTTGGGGATGAGGTAATACACGGCCGGATATTCGCCGTCGCCCCGGTCCAGATACTGGCAGAGCCGGGCTGTCCCGATGCCCCCCGCCATGGAGAGTACGGCCTGGTTGTCGTAGTCCAGCTCTCCCTTGATTTCCTCTATCACGTCCTGTACCAGCCAGGGCTTCACTGCCAGGATGACGGCGTCTGCGCCCGCCACGGCCTGTTTGTTGCTCTGTGTGGTGATGATTTTGGGAAACTCGGATGTCAATATATCCAGCTTTTCCCGGCTCGGATTGGACACCGTGATGTCCGACGTGTTTACCAAACTGCCTTTCGCTAATCCGCGGGCCATGGCTCCTCCCATGTTGCCTGCACCGATAATGGCTACTTTCATGTCGATTTACCTCCTTTTAAATAAGGAAATCCGGGCTTCATTCGTCTTACGGGCCGGATTCCCCTTCCTTCCATTTCTGTTATTTCTCTCTTAATACGCATTCCAGTCGTCTCAGGAACTCTGCGGCTTCTCCCTCGGTGAGGCAGAGGGGCGGCAGCAGGCGCAGCACATTCGTGCCGCTGCATCCGGTGAAACAGTGCTGTTCGAACAGCAGGCAGTTGCGCACGTCCTTGTACGGCACGTCCAATTCGATGCCGATCATCAGGCCGCGGCCGCGGACGTCTGTCACATGGGGCAGATGCAACGCCTCGATGCCTTCCATGAGGAAGCGTCCCACGCGGCCGGCGTTCTCCGTCAGCCGTTCGCTCTCCAAGACGTCGAGCACGGCCAATGCTGCCGAACCGGCTAAATGATTCCCTCCAAAAGTCGTGCCTAACTGTCCGTAAACCGGAACAAAATCGGGAGAAATCAGCACCGCGCCCATGGGGAATCCGTTGGCGATCCCCTTGGCCACCGTGATCAGATCGGGTTTGACCCCGAGATGCTGGTGGGCGAAGAACTTGCCCGAACGCCCGTAGCCGCACTGTATCTCGTCGCAGATCAGCACCGTACCGGTCTCATCGCATGCGCGGCGCAGGCCCTGCATGAACTCCGGTGTGGCCAGACGGATGCCGCCCACGCCCTGGATACATTCCACGATCACGGCACAGACGTCTCCTTTGGCCAGCTCGGTCCGGAAGGCGTCGAGGTCGTTCAGAGGCAGATAAGTCACATGTCCGTTGGCATTCACCGGGGCGATGATTTTCGGATTGTCCGTCACTTCCACAGCCAATGAGGTACGCCCGTGGAAGGCTTTCCGTGCGGAGAGCACGCGACGTCGGCCGTTACGGAAGCTGGCCAGCTTCAGCGCGTTCTCGTTGGCCTCGGCTCCGGAATTGATCAGGAACAGTCGGTAGTCCTCGTAACCGCAGGCCTTTCCGAGCCGTTCGGCCAGTTCCGCCTGCAAGCGGTTGACTACGGAATTGCTGTAAAAGCCCAGCGTGTGCAACTGTTGCGTGACCCGCTCCACATAATGCGGGTGGCAGTGCCCGATACTGATGACGGCATGCCCGCCGTAGAGGTCGAGATATTCCTGTCCCTTGTCGTCCCATACGCGGCTTCCTCTTCCCTTGACGATATTGATATCGAAAAGCGGATATACATCGAATAGTTTCATGTTTCTTCCTTTCTTTAAAATGCTGAGGGTTTCAGACGCAGGCCGGCCGTTTCCTCCAGTCCGAACATGAGGTTCATGTTCTGCACGGCCTGTCCGCTGGCCCCCTTGAGCAGGTTGTCGATGGTGGACGTCACCAGCAATTTGTCGCCGAACTTGTCCACGTGGACCAGCGCCTTGTTAGTGTTGACCACCTGTTTCATGTCGATGGCGCGGTCTGCATAATGCGTGAAGGCCGCATCCTTATAATATTCCCGGTACAGACTTTCCGCCTCTTCTGCGGACAGGGCCTCGCCTACGCGGATCACTTCGGTGGCGAAGATGCCGCGGGCGAAGTCGCCGCGATAGGGGATGAAATCTATAGCTCCCTCGAAACCGGGCTGCAACGACCGCAACGACTGGAGAATCTCCGGCACGTGCTGGTGGTTGAACGCCTTATATATGCTCATGTTGTTGTTGCGCCAACTGAAATGCGTGGTAGCGCCCGGCTTCACACCGGCCCCCGTACTGCCCGTTATGGCATTGACTGCCACGTCGCCCCGGAGCAGTCCGCGGGCGGCCAGCGGCAGCAGGCCCAACTGGATGCACGTGGCGAAGCAGCCCGGATTGGCTACGTGCCGTGCGGCGGCTATGGCTTCGCGCTGCAATTCCGGCAGGCCGTAGACATAGTCGTGTCCGGGAGCCGCCAGACGGAAGTCCTGTGCCAGGTCGATGATCTTTACTCGCGCCGGCACGTCGTGTGTCGACAGAAACTCCGCGCTCTTGCCGTGTCCGGAACAGAAAAAGAGCACGTCCGCCTCGCCGAAGGGCAGCCGGTCGGTAAAGACCAGGTCCGTTTCGCCGTAGAGCCCCTCGTGAACTTCCGTGACGGGGACGCCTGCGTGGCTCGAACTGTGGATGAACGCGATCTCCGCTTCCGGATGGTTCAGCAACAGGCGGCAGAGTTCGCCGGCCGTATAGCCGGCGCCCCCGATAAGTCCCACTTTCACCATATCCTGTCTCTCCTTATTTAATGCGTTCTTCATCCTTATGGTTGGCATAGTAGAGGCGGAGCGGGGTGGAGGTCACCTTGATGAATCCTTTGGCATCTTCGGCCGTCCATTCCTTTTGCGTCTCTCCGTATTCTCCGAACTTGTTCTTTACCAGGTCGTCGGGACTGTCTACGCCCACCGTGCTGAAGCCGTAAGGACGGAGTTCCAGCGTCACCACGCCGTTGACGTGGCGTTGCGAGCTGGTGAGCATGGCCTCGATGTCCGGCATGACCGGCTCCAGATACTGACTTTCGTGCAGGAACATGCCGTACCAGTTGGCCACCTGCTCTTTCCAGTATTGCTGCCATTTGCTCAGCGTGTATTTCTCCAGGAAACGGTGTGCGCCGATGATCAGCATCGGTGCGGCCGCCTCGAAGCCCACGCGGCCCTTGATGCCGATGATCGTGTCGCCCACGTGGCAGTCGCGGCCGATGGCATAAGCCGCGCCGATGGCCTCGACGGCCTGTATGGCCTTGATCTTGTCGTCGTAATCGGTGCCGTTCACGCTGCATATCTCGCCTTGTTTGAAGCCGATCGTCAGCAGTTCTGTACCCTCCTTGACCGGGTGTTTCAGGTAGGCGCTTTCGGGCAGTCCCTGTTTGCTGTCGAGGATCTCTCCGCCGCAAATGGAGGTGCCCCAGATGCCGACGTTATACGAATATTTCAGTTTGGTGAAGTCGGCATGGAATCCATTCCGGTTCAGATAGTCCACTTCCTCCTGTCGGCTCAGGTTGCTGTCGCGCGTGAGGGTGATGATTTCCATGTCGGGGGCCATGACCAGGAAGGTCATGTCGAAACGGATCTGGTCGTTGCCGGCTCCGGTGGAACCGTGGGCGATGGCGTCCGCGCCCACTTCTTTGGCATAGCGGGCGATGGCGATGGCCTGGAAGATACGTTCGGAGGAAACCGAGATCGGATAACAATTGTTGCGCAACACGTTGCCGTAGATCATGTAACGCAGGCTCTTCTCATAATATTCTTTCGTCACGTCAAGCGTCACGTACGCCTTTGCGCCCAGTTTATAGGCGTTTTCTTCGTTCGTCTTCAGTTGTTCGGCGCTGAACCCGCCGGTATTGGCACAGGCCGCATAGACCTCATACCCTTTTTCCTTGGCCAGATACATGACGGTGTACGAGGTGTCCAATCCGCCGCTGAAAGCCACTACTACTTTTTTTGCCATAATGCTATGTATTTATTTGTGATATTGCTTGATATTCAACGCAGGTTCCTTTCGGCCGCTTCGCGTGCCATTTTCACCACGTCTTCCGGGAGTTCCACGGGCAGCTTCTCGTCGGGATGCGCCGCCGGGTCGTAGAGCATGGCCGTGCATACGCAGTATTTTCGTCCGGTACGCTGCAAGATGTCGTAGTTGATGCAGCAGGGATGTTCCGGCGTGCCGCATCCTTTCCAATAGGCGTCGTCGTTCGTCAGTTCGGCAAAGGTCACGGGCACATAGCCCAATGCCGTATTGATCTTCATCACCGCGCTCTGACTGGTCAGTCCGAACAGTTTGGCGTGAGGCCATCTCAGTCGCGAAAGCGTGAAGGCCGTCTGCTTGATGCGGGTGGCCAAGTGGTGTCGTCGGAACTTCTCCACCACGATCAATCCCGAATTGGCCACATATTCCTTGTTGCCCCAACTCTCGATATAGCAAAATCCGGCGAACTCTTCGTTTTCTCCTTCGCCGGCCAGGGCGATCACCGCCTTGCGTTCTTTCATTTTCGTGGCCAGATATTCGTGTGTGCGCGAAGCTATTCCCGACCCTCTTTTCTTGGCCGAATCGGTGATGGTGTCCAGTATGATATCCACGTACTTCTCATGACTGGCATCTGCTACCACGACCCTAATTCCATCGTTGTATTCCACTGTTTTTTTCTGTCTACTGTTCAACCTACTTTTGTTCATCGTATTCCGGGTATGACCTCGGCCAGCCGTCTCAGTGCGGTTTCGGGCGTTACGTCCTCGGCCAACACCAGCATGATCGTATCGTCTCCGGCCAATGTGCCCAGAATTTCCTCGAACTTTTTATTATCTATGTCGTATGCGATATGGCTGGCATGTCCCGGCAGCGTGTGCACCACAGCTAGATTGCCTGAGAACTTGACCGACAGCGCGCCCGCCTGATGTACGGCAGCCGCGGTCAGATGAGTTTCCGACACCCGGCGATAGAGCGGAGAAGCCGGCAAAACATAGACATACTTACCGGAAGGGTTGGTAGCTTTAGCCACTTTCAGTTGTTTAAGGTCGCGCGAAAGAGTAGCTTGGGTCAATTGAAATCCCACTTTCTTTAGTTCTCGTAACAGTTCTTCCTGATTCGATATGTCCTGAGCCGACACTACCATTTTGATGGCCTCCAGACGGCCGTCTTTATTTCACATGCCGCACGATTCTTATATGATTCGGGCGCAAAGATAGAAATTTTCATAGATTTGCAGTGTTTAATATGCA
>JAJPYK010000293.1 GCA_021205005.1 Paraprevotella sp.
ACATCGCAACGGTTCAGAATGGCGCCGGCCGTGATGCGGCTTCCCCTCTGGAAGATGAACTCGCGCGCGAAGACTTGTGCGCCCACCAGAGTCGGGGATTCTTCTTGACTGCATACCGTGCCGTTTTCCAGCAGGGTGCTCCCTTCGATACGGCAGAACGGACCGATGCGGACGTTCACGATCCTCCCGCAATCTTCTATCAGGCTTCCGTTGCCGATTTGTCCTCGCCGGCTCCGGTTGCCGTCTGCATGGTTTCGGGCCATTGTGCGGAGGCGGTCGATGAGCGGGCGGTCGTGGCGGTACATGGCTTGCAGGTAGGCCTCCTGTGAGGACAGTCCGGAATGTAGGATGATTTCCCGTCCGCCGGTTTCGCTGAGTACCTGTATTTCCGTGCCTTCGCCGAAACAGCTTTCTCCCTCGACGGCCAGTACGCCCGAACGGGCTATCACGACCTGTTCTCCGATGTCGTAGCGGGCGATGTAGCCGTGGATATGGTCGATCAGACAATCATTGCCCACCGTAGTGTCGTGCAGCGTGGCGTGATAGATGCCGGAGTGTCGGCGCAGTCCGCCTTCCAGTGTCAGCGTTTGGCGGAAGCACCCGATGCGGTTCACGCCGGAAAAGCAGACATGGGAGAGATAAGCCGGGTCAAAATCCGGATGTACGCGGAGCAGCGTCCAGTCATCTGCCGTACAATATTGTCGTTGCAGTTGTTCCGTTTCCGCATTCGTGAGCGGACGGTAAGTCGGGGTGATGTCGGATTCCAAGTGCATGTCTTTTCGATGTTTTGTCGGTTTGCGGTTTTTATGTGCATAAAGGAACTGCTTTTTTTCGAGAAAAGCGGCACGCAGCCTTGTCTTTTTCATATTCGGGCATAAAAAAAGGGTCAGCGCTCTGACCCAACCTTTGTTAACCTTAAATCTAATACTATGAAAAACACGATGCAAAGGTAGGACTTTTTCAGTTAGTGACAAAATATAAGGGCTTTATCCTCCGAAACCGGTGTTTTTCTTGATTTATATCAATGGGTAGTTTTTTTTATGTTATATTTGTGCCTGCGAAAAATAAAACATGAACAGATAAGCATGATCAACAGACTATGGATCGGGTTGAAACGGTTCAGATACCGTCGGGGCTACGGGGTACATTCTCCGTTTGCGTTCGACTTCTTGACGTATGTGGTATATGAACGGGGCGAATATTACGCTTACGAAGAGCTGAAGAAGCGTTTCCCTTATTCTTCGGGTCAAGGTCGGAGTAGGGCGGTGAAGTGCCGTAAGTTTTTGTTTCGGCTGGCCAACTATGTGCATCCGCAGACGATACGCCTTTATGGCGGTGTGGAAGAGTCGTGGGAGGCTTATTTGTCGGCCGGTTTTCCGTCAGCCCGGATCTTCCGCGATAACGAGACGGATGAGCGGGAGCAGGGGGACGGGAAGACGGCCTTCTGCGAACTGAGGGTGGTTGGCGGCCTGACGCCTGCGGAAGAATGGGCCGGTATAGCCTCCGGATTGCCTCCGGGACGTTCCGTCTGTGTACTGACGGGCATACACGTTTCGGACGCGGCCGCAGCGCAATGGGAGGCTGTGAAACAGTTGCCCTCCGTCATCGTGAGTTTCGACTTGTATGATTACGGTCTGCTTTTCTATGACGTATCGAAGCAGAGACAACATTATATAGTGAATTTTTAATCTGAGGAAGATGGATAAAAGTAAAGTATATACTCGTACCGGAGACCGGGGGATGACCAGCCTGAACGGCGGTTTGCGCGTGTCGAAGACCGATGTCAGAGTGGAGGCTTATGGAACGGTGGATGAACTGAATGCCCATATCGGTGAATTGATCACTTATCTGGAACGTGAAGACGATCGCGTGCGGCTGACGCGGATTCAAGGCGATCTGTTTGTTATCGGGGCCTATTTGGCTACGGACGAGACCCGTGCGAAAACGAAAATGCAGACGGTGGTGACAGAAGAGGACGTGAAGTGGATGGAGCAGGCCATCGACGAGGCGGAAGACGGGCTTCCGGTATGGCGCGGTTTTATTTTGCCGGGAGGCTCGCGCGGGGCAGCCGTATGCCATGTTTGCCGTACGGTATGTCGCCGTGCGGAACGCCGCATTCTCAGTTTGGCCGAAACGGCGGAAGTGCTTCCCGAAGTGTGCGCTTATGTCAATCGTCTGTCGGATTATCTCTTCGTTCTTTCCCGCAAAATGCTATTTCTTGAGGGTAAAGATGAAATTCTGTGGCAGAAACGTTGAAGATATAGAAAATATGATTATTTTTGCGCCCAAATAGAAAAATGAAGTTGTTTATAAACATTTTAAACTATGTATTGGACTTTGGAATTGGCTTCAAAATTAGAGGATGCACCGTGGCCAGCCACCAAGGATGAGCTGATTGATTACGCCATGCGTTCCGGCGCTCCGTTGGAAGTGATTGAGAACCTGCAAGAGATAGAGGACGAAGGCGAAATCTATGAGACCATAGAAGATGTTTGGCCGGACTATCCCACAAAAGAAGATTTCCTCTTCAATGAGGATGAATATTGATAGCTTCTTAATAAGCTAAATCATTAAATATCAGTGCGATGAATAAAGATAATTTATTTGTCGCGCTGGTGTTTTATGGTGCTTGACGGTGTGATTTGTTTGTCTAAATTGCGGTTTTCTTCTCAAAAACCGGGTTTGTTTGTCTAAAATACATTACCTTTGCTTCTCCTCAGGAATATTGAATTGGGAGGAAAAGCATATGGGAAGACCAAAAAGACTATATCCATTGGGCAAATACCGCCTTCGCACGCCGAAAGTGGTTGACAAGGAAAAAGCCTATCCTGTCGAGTTGGAATACACTTGGAACAGGCAGGTAATCCGTAAGACAACGAATGTCTTTGTCAAGGTTGCGGACTGGAACCAGAACGGCAACCAGGGACGAGGTGAAATTCGTGCAAGTCATGGCGGTGAATCCAAACGACTTAACCAGTTATAGCTGGCACGTGTTGAACGTATAGATTCGCAACTTGCCGAATATAACGAAAAACATCCTAATCAGATAACCGCTGATGTCGTATCCGGCTTTCTTGCGGACAAGCCTCTCGCACGTTGTGACCAGGGAAAAGACTTCGTGGAGTTTACATTGGAACGTCTTTCTTCAGACTATGCAAGAAACAGAATCGGAAGGAGCCGGTATGAAAACGGAAAGAGCTGCATGAATATATTCCAAACATTCCTGAGGGCTACCCGACAGGGAACCTATCGTTCTGACAGCATTTATGTAGGCGATATGACTCCGGAGCTGTTAGACAGCTATATATTATGGCGCAGGGAAATCAAGCAGAATAGTGATGCCACTATCAACCACTCTCTGACTCCGATAATAAAAGCATGTGCATACGCCTGTGAAATGGGCATGATGGAACCTGCCGTCAATGCAAGGATTCAGGATATGCGCATTGTGACTAAGGTATCGCTTTCTGAAGAAGAGGCAGAGTTTGACGGCAAAAGTCTCAGTAAGGAACAGATGGCGGCATTGCTGGAATATTACAAGACCTGTACTGAACCTCGTAGAAAAGAATTTCTGGAAATGTTCTTCTTTGCGTTCCACGCCTGCGGACTCCGTGTAGTGGATGTGATGACCTAGCAATGGAAACATATCGACTTCGCAAGGAAAGAGTTGCGGAAGATTATGATAAAGACAAACAAACGACATGTCATACCGCTTACTGAACCTGCATTACATATATTACAGCAATGGCGGGAAAAACGTGAGGGATGCCGATATGTGTTCAACCTTGTAAAAGAGACTTTGGATTTGGATGATGCGGAGGCACTGTACAAAGCCCGTAACAATGCCACTAAATGCATTAATCAGTCACTGGCCGTTGTCGGTGAGCAGATCGGCCTTCCGTTCAGTCTCTCGATGCACGCAGCCCGTCACTCGTTTGCGGTTTTTGCGCTGAACAAGGGATTATCCATGTCGGTAGTCAGCCGTCTGCTCGGACATAGCAGCACGGATATTACAGAGAAGGTTTATGCCCGTTTCTTGCCGGAAACGCTATCGGCAGAGGTGGCAAAACTAAGCAGCGAATTAATCAACTTGACTATATAATCACTGTGAAAAGATAAAGAAACATGATATCATTGCCATTCCGAGTTGCATGTATCCTGATAGCAGGATTCCTTATTGTACTGGCTGTAACCTATATATACAAATTAAACAGCCGTAAGGTGTTCTGGGGTGTGGGGCTCACCACCATTATCGGCATTCTCTTCCTTCTTGGCTTAGGGGTGCTTCGTCCATCTTGGGGTACAGAAACCGGCACGGCTGTCATTGTGGGAATCAGTACCGCTATCGGATGTGCAATGACGCTGATATATGCAGCAGAGGACTTACATCAAAAGAAGCGAATTAAGGGATAGAACATCACAGAAACTGAATCTGTGGAAGATATGGTTCCAGATCACCATAAAGTGACTTTACCGTCTCGGCTTGATACTGAAGCAGCAAGAAGAGTCTTTGCCAAAGCGATTGAGGAAGGATATATCGTTGTCGGTGGTGACCATTATGAGTGGACTTTGAACAAAGTCCTTCTTGCGTATATGTGCGGACGTATCTATTGCGAAGATTATCCTGAAAAAACAATATATGATGAGAAAGCATACTGGATGCCTGGCAGGGTGGAATTATTTCCGGGTACTGAATTAGATAAGTTATTTAACATGAAAGATCTGACTCAATCAAGGCATACTCGAAAAAACAAAGCTGCGCCCACAGGATCCGAGAAAATTGACAAGTTATTTGAGTAGTCAATGTGCTACTCTTTTTTTGTTTGATAAGCAGCAGGTTATAAATTCATCACTTCCGTGTTATATACAACTCTAACACGACCTCTAACATAGTATCTAATTCATTCTAACACCCAAATTCCTAAAGAGTTTGAACCTTTGCACCGTGCTTTTGGTACGATGTGCACAGTCGTATCATAGCACGTAAACCCGGCTTACAGTCCGAGTGTGCATAAGGGCGGTTAAGCCATAATACAATAAACTATGGCTCAAAAATTAAATGGAGAAAAGGAACTATGCGACCGGGAACTGCTTGAAAAGATTCTCAGCATAGTAGAGAAACAGGAGAAACTGCCGCTTCCGGCTCATGAAGGTAGGTATCGTCTATATGACAACAAGTCTTTGATGGAGAAGTTGAACATCAAAGATAAGTATCTTAAAAAGTTGCGAGACAACGGTTATCTCGGTTACTCGCGTGAAGGTGATAAATACTGGTACACGCAGGAAGACGTGGATCGTTTTCTGCGCCGTTTCCATTATGAAGCTTTCGCTATTGGTGATGAACTTCCCAAACAGGAAGGAGGTGGCTATGTTTGACACCATTCATTTGACCAACATGCTTCGTTCGGAAGTGGAAGGCATTCCGGAAACAGGTCTTCCGTTGGATGCCTTCCCTGACAGGATACAAGAGATTATCCTCAATCTTGCCAGATACGAAAATTTCAATGTGGAATATACTGCGTCTATTATTATTTCTGCTGTTGCTACTGCAATAGGCCACTCTTGTCATATCCGTATAAAGGGAGAGTGGAAGACTTGTCCTTCCCTTTATATGATGTTGGTAGGTCGTCCCGGACTTGGAAAGACTCCTCCCCTCGGTTTTATTTATAAGCCGATAAATGAGTATGATGACCGGCTGCATGAGAAATATAACGAGGAATATGACGAATATGAAAGAGCCATGTCAGCAGGTAAGCACGGAAGTGACGGGGAAGAACAACTGCTCAAGAAACCGAATTTTGTAACGACGGTCATTTATGACTCTACCCCGGAGGCTATGATGAATATTCATCAGCATAATCAGCGTGGGATAACATTGGTCGTCGATGAAATTCTGGCTTTGTTCAATTCCGTCAAAAGGTACAACAGCAAAAACAACCTCATTGAAGATCTGTTGACAGCTTATAGCGGACAGCCGTTAAAGATTATCCGCAAGTCAGAATCACGTCCTGTTCTAATCAAGAATCCATGTATAAATGTCATCGGTTCAGTACAGACAAATATGCTGCAGGAAGTCTTCCGTGCAGAATTTCTTGCCAACGGATTGCTTGACCGCTTTCTGTTTGTCTATCCCAAGAACAGGAAAATATCCGGATGGAGACTGGAAGAAAGGAATACAGCCCGTCCCGACATTATGAACCAATGGAGAACAATAATCAACAGAATTTTAAGCATCCCCTGTATCCTTGATGATAAGGGTACAACGGTCAATCCCGTATCCTTACAATGTCTGACGATGCGGAAGAATACTTTTATGAATGGTACAATGGAATTATCGATGCTGTAAATGCCATTGAGGATGATGCGGATGTTGAAAGCCGCAAGATGAAACTCAACGGGCATGTAGCTCGTCTTGCCCTGTTGTTTCAGATAATGAAATGGGCTACTGATAGTGGAGATATGCAATATGTTGAGCGGGATTCCGTAGAATCGGCAATCCGTATGGTTGACTATTATGAGGAAACATACCGGAGGATCCAGGAAGCCATTGTCATAAACAGTATCGGCGAAACGAAGGAAGCATGGCTTTCCCTGTTGGAAAATCGGTTCACTTCCGGGGATGCTGTCATTGCCGGTAGAAAAGTTGATATGTCCCGACGTACCGTCTATTATGCGCTTGACCAATTATGCCGGCTTAAGCACCCTCTTATAGAAAAGCTTCAGCATGGAGTCTATCGCAAACTTATGACAGAAAATACTGATGCACCTTGCACTATTGCACTTTCATCTTGTCAAGATACCGTGCAATCTTCTCAAAGTGCAAAAGTGCAGAGTGCAACTACACTAAAATCAGAGGACAATGAGTGAATACAGGTCCCATTTACAAAAATATTGCCCTGGATGCAAGACTACTTGTCCGAACTGTGGTAAAAACCGGTGTTTTGTCAGGTATATTGATGAACAAGGCAGCATTAGCTTTCCCGGCAATGTCGGCAAGTGTGATCATGAAAACAGTTGTGGCTACCACTATACACCTAAGGAATACTTCAAGGATAATCCTGATGTGTTGGAAATGGATGAGGGAAGCGGCAAGTCACTTCTTTCTGCCCCTTATAAGACGGCAGATAAAACTCCGTCTTGTATTGTTCCTTCGTATATTCCTTCATCTTATGTGTTAAGGAGTCTGTCACATTATTCAATCAACCCCTTATATCAGTATTTCTGTCATGTATTTGGTGAAAATGAGGCAAGCAGATTGTTTGGAATGTATCGCATAGGGACGTCTTCAAAGTGGGGAGGCGCAGCGGTTTTCTGGCAGACAGATATAAATGGGCAGGTAAGAACCTGCAAGGTAATGTGCTATAATGCCGAGACCGGCCATCGGGGTAAAGAGCCCCAGGCTTTTGTCAGCTGGGCGCATTCCGAGTTGAAGTTGCAGGATTTCCATTTGAAGCAATGTCTTTTTGGAGAACATCTTCTGAAAAAATCATCGTCTCCGGTAATGCTGGTGGAAAGTGAAAAGACCGCTGTTGTAATGAGCCATTTTATCCCCGATTATATATGGCTGGCAACAGGTGGAAAGAACGGTTGTTTCAACAGTGACGCTATGCAGGTTCTCAAAGGCAGGGAGGTTGCTCTCATCCCTGATTTAGGAGCAACCGAACAATGGAAAGAAAAGTCTGCTTTGTTGTCTGGAATATGCAAACGGGTTGTTGTGTCCAATGTTTTGGAATATACATCCGATGAAGAGCAACGCAGCCAGGGATTGGACATTGCAGACTTCTTTCTGTATTCGCCATCAAAGAGAGAGATACTCCACCAGATGATACTACGTAATCCAGCATTGCAGTTGCTCATTGATGAACTGGATCTGGAACTTATTGAATAGTAAAGGAACTTGTTCCGTGGATTTATAGAAAGTCCATAACACAATAAGGACTTTTTGCCTGGCGGCAATAAAATCCGGTCATTGTCCAGTAGAGCGGACTGGCACAAGAGCAAGCTAAAATATTAATCATTTATCAAAAGAATACCCTATATGAACACAGATATTAAACAGGCCATGCATGTCGAAGCCGGAAAGTCGTTCGGCACAGCAGAGGCGAATGAGAACGAACGACGTTGGAATGATGACAAGATTGACAGAAAGAATCAGGATCCGACCAATCATTATGACAAGAGCAGAATGAAGTTGAATTTCGAGATTGGGCCCGATGGGAAAGTTCATTCATTAGGCTATCAAGAGAAAAGGCTTGAAGTCCGTTTACCGGAACGGTTGGCCGAGTTGGGTTGGAAGCCTTTCAAGCCGGACAGTAAGATTCAACCGAATTGTTGTGCGAAATTTATCTTCGGAGGCAATCATGACCGTACACTTGAGATGGCATTTGGGACCCAACCCGTAAATCTGGACAAGGGTGCAGACAACAGCCATCTCCAGCGATGTTCGGAAATCGAACAATGGGCAAAAGAGGTCTATGACTGGTGCGCCAAACGATGCGGACTGGAAAACATAATCGGCTTCCAGGTTCACCTCGATGAGAGCAGTCCGCATATCCATGCCTTGATCGTTCCGGTTGGACAACGTGCCAAAAGCGGACTCGAATGCGTCATGTGGTCGGCTAAGTTCGGTAAGAGCCGCTACGAGTACGGACAGATTCTTCGGGAAATGCAAACTTCACTCTACGAGGAGGTCGGCCGCAAGTACGGACTTGAACGTGGGGACAGTATAGACGGTTGCTATGTGCAGCACTTGCACAAGCGCGACTATATTCGGAAACTTACCAAAGAGGCAAGGCAGGCAGAGACAGCTGTCAAAGGACTTCAGACTATGATACGAAAACTAGAACGGGAAATGCTTGCCGGCAGAACCCAGCTTAAAGAAATAGATGAAGCACTTGCGTCCGGCAAGATAACTCTTGACAGGTATGACGCGCATAAGGAGGACATACAGAAACTCATTGCCGAGTGTCAGGAAAAGCTCGAAGACAAATCCAATAAACTCCATGAAAAGGAGCATGAATTGGAACATTTGACAAAGGATGCGGCGAAAGCCCGTTCTGTTATACAGCCATTTCGTAACCACAAGGTTGATTTCACACCACCACAAATAACAGAGACAGTGCCGCTATTTGGTACAGACAAATGGATTGAACGACAGAATAGACTTATCGCCAAGCAGTTCACCGAGATTGTCCGTAAGATAGAATCTCTATACAGAAATGATGCGGCACGGCAAGTCGAAGCAGCCCAACGCAATATATTGGCGGATTACGGAGAATTATACCAACTACGGAAAGATGTCAAGACGCTTATTGAAAATAATGATGGCTTGAAATCGACATTAGAAACAATGCTTGACCAGCTCGCCAATCCCGCACTCCGCTCAAAAATATTTGCCATTGCTGATGCACTTGCCGATGGAACGTCTGCTGCAATCTCTTCCGGTGGCGGAGGTTGTGGAAACTCTGATACCGACCTTCGCTGGAACGGCCGCAAGCCGGACGAGGAGGAAGATGAGTATAAACGGAGATGCCTGATGTACGCAATGTATGTTGTTCGTAATTCTCAAAGGAAAACTATACGCAGATAACTCCAAAATAAATCATTAGGATAGCTGCAAATTCTTGTGGTTGTCCTAATGATTAAGTTAATGCAAGCCGATAAATCAGAATTTACCGACACTTGACCGTTCATTAAAAGCGGTAGAAGTTCATCACGTTGCTCAGTGAGAGACTTTATTTCCTTATAATTTGCACCTATCTGCAAATACAATCTACAAGCTATTTTTGCATACTCCTCTATCATAGAATCAGGAGGCACTACTAAATCTAGCTTCTCTATGTCAGATGTATTTATTGATGGGTAGGCACTTACAGCTGATTGTGCAATAGTAGATAAATTCTCTATTGTTGCAGCTTGAATAAGGAACTGATAAATGAAGTAACGATATGCACTCCAATTTGCAGTTATTACAGATACTGTTTCTTTGAGTGTGTCTGATTGAAGGCACAAAAAAGGGACCTGAC
>JAJPYK010000277.1 GCA_021205005.1 Paraprevotella sp.
TGAAGTTTCTGATTATTACTTTTTCAAAGTGCTTTTTGAATTATGACACACCCTCAAAAAAAACGGGGCTTTCTACGAAGCGGACGCCGCTACCCTTTTGCGGCGGACCAATACCGCGCTATGCCTTGTTCGCGATGGCAGAGCCACACTTCGACTCCGAAGGCGGCGTGAAGATGCTCCGCCAGATGCTGGGCCGCATAGACGCTGCGATGACGGCCTCCGGTGCAGCCGAACGAGAACATCAGATCGGTGAACCCGCGCTGCAAGTAGCGGGACACGTGGGCATCAGCCAACCGATATACGCAATCCAGGAAAGTGAGGATATCGCCGTCGTCTTCCAGGAAACGGATCACCGGTGCGTCCAGTCCCGTCAGTTTCTTATAAGGTTCGTAACGGCCGGGATTGTGCGTGCTGCGGCAATCGAACACGTAGCCTCCGCCGTTGCCGCTCGTATCCTCCGGGATGCCCTCGCGATAGGAAAAGCTGAACACGCGCACCTTCAACGGTCCGTTGCCGTCGTAGCGCGAAGGGGCGGCGGAACCGGCCGCCGACGTCTCCCCCGCCGTTTCTTCCGACGAGAAACGTGGCAATCCGGTCAGCTCCGTGAGCAGCGCGTGCAGGTAAGGATAAGGGCAGGCTCCGCCGTCGATCTGTTCGCGCAGATTCCGCACGGCCGGACGTATGCTGTCCAGAAAATGTTTCTTCCCTTCGAAATAGCCCCGGAAGCCGTAGGCCCCCAGCACTTGCAGGGTGCGGAACAGGACGAAGAGCCTCAACCGTTCGCGGAAGCGCGCGGCATCCGTTTCCACGTAGCGGCGGAGGGCATCCAGATAGACTTCCGCCAGCTCCTCGCGCAAGTCGGAGGGATAACGGGCCGAGGCCTGCCACAGGAAACTGGCCACATCGTATTCCACCGGTCCGCGACGCCCGCCCTGGAAGTCGATGAAGAAAGGACGTCCGTCGGCGTCGAGCATGACGTTGCGCGCCTGAAAATCGCGATAGAGGAAGGTGTCGCTTCTCCCGGCCGACAAATCGCGGGCCATCGCACGGAAATCGGCTTCCAACTTCATTTCATGGAAGTCCAGTCCCGTGGTTTTCAGAAAACAATATTTGAAATAATTCAAGTCGAAGAAAATGCCGGTCGTGTCCATCTCTTCCTGCGGATAGCAACGGGCGAAGTCCAGCCCTTGAGCCCCGCGGACCTGCACGTCGGGCAAGGCGGCGATCGTGCGCCGAAGCAGCCTCTTCTCTTCGTCGGAATAATGGCCGCCGCTGCGGCGCCCGTCCGCAAGCGCATCGAACAGGCTGCGGCGACCCAGGTCGGTTTGCAGATAGCACAGACGGGAGGGCGAAACGGCCAGCACCTGCGGTACGGGCAGGCCGCACAGGCGGAAATGTTCAGCCAGATAGATGAAAGCCTCGTTCTCGTCGAGCGAGGTTCCCCGGGCACCGACGACCGTACGTCCGTCAAGGCCCGTAAAAAGGTAATAGGCCCGGTTGCTCCCGGCTCCAGGCAGGGCCTCGACAGCCGCCGGAGCGGCGCCGCACCAGTTTTCGTACAGCTTCAGCAGTTCTTCTTCCATCGCACTCAACCTTTATGTTTCCAGATCGACAGGATCTTGGCGTGTATCACCGCGATATTGAGCACGCTGACGGCCACGCAAAGCACAATGCCCAAAGCGAAAGCCGGCCACATTCCGGCCTCTTTCATCTGCGGGAAAAGCAGGAGAATCATGTTCAGATAGTAGTCGCGCACGAGCGAGAGAAAGCCGACGGCCAGCAAGAAGACGAGCACGTTCAGCCCTATCGTCAGCAACTGATAAGGCAGGGCCACGCGCCACGGACTGTAGCCGATCAGCAGCAGGTTCTCCAGCTTCGTCGTGTTCTTCTGCACCAGGAGGTAGATGCTTAGCATCAGGATGTAGAAAGAGAGGATGCTGATGAGCAGTCCAACCGTCATCACCACTCCGGAGACGATCTTCAGGAAGTAGGTGGTCTTGCCCGCGTCTAACTTGTCGTTTTCCGTATCATAGCCTTTTTTCTGCAAGAAACGGGCGATGGCGTCGTCCGTGGAATTGTTCACTTCGACGATCAGCCTCGTGGGCGCCGTATCGGCTCCGGGGGCGTAACGCGCATTGCTCCAGCGCATGAACTCTTCGGGCACGAGGATGGTGTTCAGCCGGTTGCTGAATCCGATGACCTTGCCCTTCATCACGTCCTCACGTCCGTTGCCGCGCAAACGCACGTTCAGGTCGAGCATGCTCACCACACCCTCGAACAGCTTGGGCAGCGATCGGCTTTGGGCGAATCCGAAATTGTAAATCGTCAGATAGCTGCGGGGGAGTATGATGGGCACCACGGGGTCGCCCTCGCGGAAGTGCCAGTCCTTCATGCCGACATCGACATAGGAATCGGGTACGGACTCGAAAAACATGTCCGTACTCATCGCGGCCATGCCCTCCACGCCCATGCTCGCGCTCACGTTGTACTGGCTCGAGGTAAAGACTCCCACGCTCTTGCAGAACTTCTGCGACCGTATCTCGTCGATGTCGTCGGCCGAGAAGGTGCTGCTGCGCCCGCTGAAGGAGCTTACCATGCTGATGCGTTTGGAGATGATGAGATAATCTTTCTTGATGAAGCTGTCGCCTTGGGTAAATACCGGCGCCACGTCGCAATAGAATTGCAAACTCAGCAGCACGATGAGCATGCCCAGCAGGTTGGCGAAAAAGAAACCGGCGAACTGAGGTACGCTGATATGCCGCCGCAGTAATTTCCAAACCAATGTCATAAGCTGAATGTTTTTTCGTAGTCCAACGTCATGTGTTTGCCGATGCTGGTGACGATCACGCCCGCGCCTTGCGCACGGGCTTCGGTCATCATGATTTCACCCATGATGCGCCCGTTGGCGTCGTCGAGATGGCTGACAGGCTCGTCGGCCAGCAGAAAATCAAAAGGCTGCACCAAAGCGCGGATCATGGCCACACGCTGTTGCTGTCCGAAGCTCATCCGCCCCACGGGGGCGTTCAGCTTGTCGCCGATGCCGAGGGCTCCGAACCACTCTTCGATCTGCCGGCGTTTCTTGGACCCCGTCAGGTTGTTCTTGATGGCCACATTCTCATAAGCGGTCAGCTCGGGAAACAGGCGCAGTTCCTGAAACAGGATGCTCAGCGAACGTTTTCGGATATCCACCCAGTCTTTCACCTTGTGCTGCCGGATGTTTTTCCCGTCGAAGCAGATGATGCCCTGATAATCGTTACGGTAGCCGATAATGTAACTGCACAGGGAGGACTTACCCGTACCGGAATTGGCCTCGACCAGATACAGATGCCCTCTCTCGAAAGTGACGTCCCGATGCCAGACGTCACTGTAAATATCATCGCGCAAGGCGAACACCTCGGGCAATGTATTCTTCAACTCTATCTTTTCCATTATTTTAAAAGTTCATTCCAAATGTTTATACCGTTTTGCGCACGCAACTCCAAAGTGAGATGGCGGGCGTCGGTCGAACGCAGCACCAACTCGCCGAAACGGTCGAGCAGAAAGGCTCCCCCTTCCTGCGCCCCTCCTTTCCAGAAGGCGGCGATCTCGGGCTGCTGCTTCAACCGGTTCAGATTGACCCACAGGAAAAAGCGGTTGCCCTTGATCTCCGACTTCCACGGCGCAAGCACCTCGGTCTTGCGTGAGAGTACGTTCTGCGACAAGGCTTCGTCGGGGGTGACGTACAACGTCCGGTCCTTTACTCCGAAATAGGCCTGTATGCCGTTGGCGGCCAGATAGAAGCGCTGGTCTCCGCAATCGCGGAAGGTACACATGCCGGTGCGCATCGCGCTCTCGCGCCAATAACCGGCCTGCTTCAGAAAGTCCGTCCGGGCCAGCCGTGCCGTCAGGAGCGCCTGCCCCCAGTCGCGCGAGGAGAGTGAACGCAGCGTCACGGCCACATCGCCTTTGATGCTGCCGATCATGAGATCGGCGTCCACACTCATATTCAGTCCCAGCAGCAGGGTGCGCATGGCGGGATTGTCGCGCAGTTGTTTCAGCAAAGCCTGCCCGTCCAGTCCGGCACAGCCCCATGCCAGGGCGTCGTCGGGGACATAATCGGCGTATTCTCCGGTCAGATGCCCGTCGAGAAGTACCAGCCGGTCGTAATAGGCATTGATCTCGGCATTATCGGAGTGCATCTCGGCATTCACCGTGACGCCTTGTTTCTCCACGTGCACGTCGGCCACCAGATGCACGTCGGCCAGATTAGCATGGTCGGGCAACCCGATCTTGAAACTGTCGTCGTAGAACACGGGGAGAAGGTCTAATTGGGACACGAACAAAACGGCGTCATCTTTCCGCGAAAGCTCCGCATAGACGGGAGAAGACAGCCCGCTGTCTTCGTGGCTCTGCCTGAAACAGGTCAGGATATACAGCCTCAAATTGTCCATGTCGGCCGGCAAACTGGGTCCCATCACCATCAGAGCCTTCCGGTTGAAGCCGATCAGCCAACGATCTCCCCAAACGGTCCAACGGCATCCTCCCGGCTCTTCGACCGGCGTACACCGGCCTTGCTTCGCCGCATCGGCGAAGAAGGAGGCTACCTCGTCGTCATCGGACACCGGCAACAAAAAACCGAAATCTTCGTGGGAGGATACGAACGCATAGGCTTTTTTAGACCAGTCTATGCCGACATCCGATACGTTTTTTCCTTCGGGCAGGAGTTTTTTCCAGACGTCGGAGGTCAGACCGGCTTCTTTCGACAGCTTATTCCAATCGACCGAAACCAAAGCCTTGGGACGTGACGGCAGGGCCTGCAAATATCCCTCCGCGGTGAACGACCGATAGGCCCAGAATGCGCCGCCACACAATACGGCAAGGATCACGACGATCCCTATCACTTTTTTATTTTTCATCCTTTTATTTTTTTTCTCTTTTCCCATCATCGGGCATGCTTGATGTGCATCAGGTGCACGGCGACCAGAGCGGCCGTCTCCGTGCGCAGCCGGCTCCGTCCGAGACTGACGGAACGGAACCCGCAGGACAGGGCTTTCCGCACCTCGTCCACGCTGAAATCCCCTTCGGGCCCGACCATGACCACGGCGTCTGCGCAGGGGTCGAGCTGGTCGAACAGGAAGGGTTTTCCGCTCTCCATCGTCTTATCTTCGTCGGCTTTGGCCTCCCCTCGTATATCGGCCTCATCATAGCAATGGGCGATGAACTTCTGTCCGGTGAAGTCGCGGGCGACAAAATGCCCGAAATGCTCCATCCCGTGGCACAGGGGCTTGAAGGCCTTATGACTTTGTTTCATGGCCGCCACCAGAATCTTCTCTATGCGTTCCGTCTTGACGACCTTACGTTCGGAATAGTCGCAATCCAGGAAAGTAAGTTCGTCGAAACCGATTTCCGTGGCTTTCTCGGCCAACCATTCCATACGGTCGATATTCTTGGTAGGCGCGACGGCCAGATGCAAATGTCCGTTCCATTCCGGCTGCCGCTCCGTCTCTTCCAGGATTCGGAAGGCACAGCGTTTGCCGGCCGTGGAAACGATCTCGGCCCGATATAAATGTCCGGCTCCGTCTGTCAGACGGATCTCGTCTCCCGTCTGCAACCTCAGGACACGCAGACAATGAGCCGCCTCATCGGGAGGCAACTCGGAGGTATGACCGACGTCGGGCGCATAAAAAAAATGGATTTCTTTCATTTTCGTCGTTCTATTTCGTCACGCAACTGAGAGGCCAATTCATAGTTCTCGTCTTCAATGGCTCGGTTCAAGGCCTCTTGCAGCGCCTCTATGTTCACCGAATTGACCGGGATGGAATATGTGCCGTCGCCTATTTCGCGCATGTATTGCTGTTCCAGCAAAGACTCGCTGATGGTGATCGGACAGTCAAAAGTATAGGCCAGCAGCAGACAGTCGGAGGCTTTTCCGTAGCGGATCATGTGCATCGCTCCCTGAACATGATAGAGCAGATGACAATACGTGACGCCGGCCTGTACCGCGGCGATCCGCACTTCGACGAGATTCATATCGCATTGATGGAACATGAGTTTCATGATGTCTGCCATGGAAGAGGGCAAAGAAATGCTCCCTCTCATGCCTTTCATCTTCATCAGCAGTTGAAAGGCTTCACATAGCTCCAAGAGAACAGGAAGGATACGACGCCCGTCCTGTTCTTTCAGTATGGCTAAATATACAGCACCGTCCTTTGCACATTTGGTCACTGTCTGCACTTTCAGTTCTTTTATCTCTTCATTCATTTGTTTTTATACTCCCCTCTCGGGACATGTTTGTACTTGAAAAGCATGGAGCAGAGCACGGCTACGACCAAAGCATAGACGGCAAAAGCGATCCAACAGGTATTCCATCCGGAAATCATATCCTCTCCCGAAGCGGTCGGAGGCAGACTGTAAACGAAATGATTGATCACCGCCTGTGCGGACAATGTGCCGATGGTAGCCCCCAGACCGTTGGTCATCATCATGAACAGTCCTTGGGCACTGCTCCTTATGCTGATATCGGTTTCTTTATCCACAAACAAAGAACCGGAAATATTGAAGAAATCGAAGGCTACTCCGTAGACTAACATGGACAAGATGAAGAGCCATACCCCCGACCCCGGATTGCCCAAGGCAAAAAAGCCGAAACGGAATACCCATGCCACCATGGCGATAAGCATGACCCGCTTGATGCCGAAACGTCCCAAGAAGAAAGGTATGAGCAGAATGCAGCATGTCTCACTGATCTGAGAAATGGAAATCAGGATGTTGGCATGCTGTACGCCGAAAGTATCGGCATATCCGGGTATGCTGCCGAACGATGAGATGAAAGGATTGGCAAAACCGTTGGTGATTTGCAGGCAAATGCCCAGACACATGGAAAAAATGAAGAAATAGGCCATGCGTTTCTTCTTGAAAAGCATGAAGGCACGCAGCCCCAAAGCTTCCGTCAGGCTCTTGTGCTCGGCAGAACGGTTCACCGGACAGGCGGGAAGCGTGAGGGCATAAACCGCAAGAAGCAGGCTCAAAAGGCCGGAAACAGCGAATTGTCCCACGTGCTCCTGCATACCTCCCAGATCTACCGCCCACATCGCGCAGATAAATCCCACGGTGCCGAACACGCGGATGGGAGGGAATTCTTTCACCGTATCCAACCCCGCTCCTTCCAAAGCCGAGTAGGCTACGGAATTGGCCAAGGCTATGGTCGGCTTGAAAAAAGCCACACTTAAAGCGTATAAAGTGAAAAGGATGGAAAACGAGGCCTCGGTCCCGGCGCTACTACCGTAAAAGAACACGCTCAGCATGAACAGGCCTGCCAGGAAATGACAAATGCCCAGAACTTTCTGTCCTTCGATCCAACGGTCCGCAATAATCCCGATGAGAGCCGGCATAAAGAGAGACACGATGCCCTGAACAGAATAAAACCAGCCGATATTCACAGCCATCCCTATTTTCACCAAGTAACTTCCCATAGAGGTCAGATAAGCCCCCCATACGGCAAACTCAAGGACGTTCATTACCGTCAAGCGCACCTTTAAATTCATAGCTCCTATATTTTAAGCAATCCACAATCTCCTTTCACATGCAAACTTACAGAAAAAAAATTGTTTTCATGCGCAAAAATAATTAAAAGATTAGAAAAAATCGCGGTAAAAACGGCAATGATAACTTTTAGACTCTCCTAATGGAGAGTAGGCTGAATGCGTCGGATTCCGGGGAATTTTACAAAAGAGGTTTGCCGTTATTCTGCTTTTCTTCGCCTTTTTGCCTTTCAAACGACAGTCCCTCCTCTTTCTTCTCCCTGTCCGGCTTGCTCCGTCTTTCCACAACAAAAAGAAGAGGGTGTGTCATAATTCAAATTTTGAGATTGACAACTTATAATCTGTAAGTATCCTCCGTTGAACTAAGCAAAAACAACCTTATAAAGCTCTCCACGAAGCTCTATATGGTTGTTTTTATTGAATGAAGTTTCTGATTATTACTTTTTCAAAGTGCTTTTTGAATTATGACACACCCTCAGAAAAAAAGAAGGTTGTCATCTCGACAACCAATCTTTCATTAACCTTAAATCTAATACCATGAAAAGCACGATACAAAGGTACGGCTTTTTTGGATATATGCAATCAAATACGCATAAAAAAGCATGTGGTTTGACATTACTTAACATTTAAAGCCTATTTTCACTCCACATAGAGCACCAATCCCTTCAAATACTCCCCTTCGGGATGATAGATATTGATAGGATGGTCTGCCGGTTGGTGAAGCTGATGCAGGATACGCACCCGACGCCCGCTCTGCGCAGCCGCCGTAAACACGGCCATGCGGAAATGATCCTTGCTCACCACCTGGGAACAACTGAAAGTAAACAGAATCCCTCCCGGCCGTATCTTCTCGAAAGCCTTGGCATTCAAACGGGTGTATCCCTTCAAGGCCTGACGGAGAGAGTCTTTATGCTTGGCAAAAGCCGGCGGATCGAGAATGATCAGATCGTAGCGATCCCCCATCGTATCCAAGTATTTAAAGGCGTCCTCGACAAAGGCCTCGTGACGACTGTCACCGGGAAAATTCAGGGCCATATTGGCATTCGTCAAGTCAATGGCTTTGGCCGAGCTGTCCACAGAATGCACCAACGCGGCTCCTCCTCTCATGGCGTACACGCTGAAGCCGCCGGTATAACAAAACATATTAAGCACGGAACGCCCCGAAGCATAACGTTCCAGCAAGGAACGATTGTCCCGCTGGTCCACAAAAAAGCCGGTTTTCTGCCCTTTCAGCCAATCTATATAAAACTTCAGCCTGTTCTCCGTGGCCACATTCTCGGTACTGCTTCCGATGATGAACCCGTTTTCCGGACCGAGGTCAGCCTTGTAAGGCAGGGTTGTCTCACTTTTATAATAGATGTTCGCTACGGCCTCTCCCGTCACTTTCACGATGGCTCGGGCGATATCGTGGCGTGACAGGTGCATTCCTACGCTATGCGCCTGCATGACGGCCGTACGTCCATATACATCGACCACCAAACCGGGCAGGCCGTCGCCCTCTCCATGCACCAGACGATAGGTGTCATTCCCCTCGCATCCGGCCAATCCGAGAGCCTTCCTCAGCTCGTAAGCCACACACAACCGTTGCTCCCAATAAGCCGCGTCTATCACACGATCCTCAAAATCCAAGACCCGCACGGCAATAGAACCAATTTGCCAATACCCGACAGCGATGAAATTCCCGTCGGAAGTCAGCACACGTACCACCTCGCCTTCTTCCGGTTCGCCCTCAATCCGCAGAACGGCTCCGGAAAAGATCCAGGGATGAAAGCGTTTCAGACTTTCTTCTTTCCCTTTCTTCAAATATAAGTTCTTATACATATTTCTTTTTATAATCCTTTTCGACACTCAATCTCCTCCTCCGCCGGCCTCAGGTTCCGACACCACGGTCAGTTCATAACCGTGGTTACTCTTCAGATCTTTCAGCTCGCGATACAGGCGTATGCAAGCCCACGCGTCGGTAGCCGCATATAACTTCTGTCTTTCGGAAAGCACGTCGGCCTCCCAATTCGTCAGGCGTTGCCGCTTGCTGATCTGCTGACCGAAGATATTCGCATAGAGTTTTTGCAAACTCATGTCCTCTATGCCGAAGCCTTTCACATAATCCTGTAACTCTAAAAAAGCATGGGGTTCTAACTCCCCGCGCTTATGCAGCGAAGCGAAATCGTCACGTAAGGAAAGACCCACTTTCAATACACACTCATCTTGCAACAGAGATTTCACACTTTCGGGCACCCCGATCCGGTTCAGCCGGAACAGGAAACAGGTATCATCCGTGGAGACTTGCAGCAAAGCCACCTTATACGTACACCCTTTCCGAAACGACGGACGAGTTTCCGTATCGACGCCCAACACGGAAGACATCAACAAATAATCGACGGCTTTATCGGCCTCGGCTTCGGTCTGAATCACAAAAATGCGACCTTCGAACACCACCCGCGGCAAAGAAGGTATCAATCCCTGATCAAACTTATTATACAGTGTTTTCATTACCTTATATT
>JAJPYK010000181.1 GCA_021205005.1 Paraprevotella sp.
TCTTAGAGAAATTTGAAATAAAACAATAGGAGCAACTCATGATACTAAGCAATAGTTTAATCACAAAATCAATTATAGAAAGAGCATATAATCTGTAAATGGAACATTTGCGGTACGGGCAAATTAAGACTACAAACCGCTAACTTCGAACATTCCATAACCTAAAATCTTAGAGAGTGGGCAAATCTCGAATTAGTCACGAAAGTATGTTTTTCTGTGATCTTTTCATGCCTTAGGTCACAGACATTATACAAGAAACTCCTACAATACCTTAATATTGTAGGAGTTGTGCGTTTACTGTCCCTTTTTGTCCAGCGTTTTTGTGATTCCGTTGGGACTCGAACCCAAGACCCACGCCTTAGAAGGGCGTTGCTCTAATCCAACTGAGCTACGGAACCAACCTTAAATCGGCTGCAAAGATAGAGGATTATTTTCAATATTGCAAGCCGAACATGCTATTTTTATTTCATTCTATTTTCCGCATAGTATTTTGTAATCGCAGTAGGAACAGATTTTCGGTAGAGACGTTTGCCGGAAAGGTATTTTAGGATCGAACAATTCATTTAATACCGTTTGTAGTATAGTTTTGAATTCATCTTTGAGTCGATTGAAATCTGTCACTCTTTCACGATTATAGGAAATGACCGGATCGTAATCTTCTGCATTGGATTTGTGTACGAAGAACAGAGCCGGAGATATAGGACGGTGTTGCTCTTCGGACATAACCCAGGCATATAAAAATATCTGGAATATATATTCCGGCCGCCGTTCAGACGGTTGGACGAGTTGTTCCATAGAACCGGCTTTTTCCGGATAACCTCCTGTTTTATAGTCTACAATGCGTAGGGTTTCCACTTCTCTACCGGTCGTCGGGTCAGTCATGGTTATGATGTCCATTCGGTCTATTTTACCGCCGATATTAATGTTTACGTTGCAGTTTCCACTGGTTACGTTTATATTTTGGTAGTGTTCTTGCTCCATTTCCTGCAAGATAATCAGTTCCATGCGACTGTCATGTGTAAGTAACTGTCGCAGATAGGTGACCATAACTTTGCGGGCTACAAGTAATTGACCGTTATAGAAAACAGATTCCGGCTGATTATTGAAGAAGTTTTTTAAGAATGAGGCTTCTACAAAAGGGAGTAAAGCACTTTCTCCTCCCTCCAACAAGCGTTCTATATCCTGTTTCCGGATAATGGAATTGCGTTCGGTCAGTTTTTGGTATACCCCTTCTGCCGCTTCGTGGAAAATCGTACCGAAAAGCGCGTTGTCCAATCCGTTCTGCGGATCTTTGGGTTTACGTATGCGGGCTATCTGCTGGTAGTAGAACTTCAGAGGACAATCCAAATACGCATTGAGGGCAGAGGGAGACAAGGGACGTGAATCGGGTTCCCCATAGGCATAGTTATGCAGAAGGATATTCATTATTTCAGGAGTCTTCTTTACCTCCAACTCAATTGTCGTCGGTACGGCCTGTCCGGCTTGGAGTATTTTCATTTCTATCGGAAAGTCCGTTTCAGCCAATAATTGGCGTAAGAACCGTGACATTTCATTTTTGTTTAGTCCATCGGTCGCTATATTATACATAAATGTGATGCTTTCGGTACGCTGAAGCAGTCGGTAAAAATAGAAAGCATATACGGCCACTTTATGTTGAATCGTGGTCAATCCGAATACCTCGCGCAGGTGATAAGGAATGAATGACGTGTCGTTGGCCGCTTTAGGCAACATTCCTTCATTGACGGAAAGTATCAGAATGTGTCTGAAATTCAGGTTACGCGTTTCCAATACTCCCATGACCTGTAATCCGACAGCAGGTTCTCCATGGAAAGGAATAGTCGTGGCGCTCAATACGTTGCGGAGTAACCGACGGAGGGTTCCCGATTGTATGTCGAGGATTTGAGTTTCGGCTAAATGAATGAAACGACAGATCACCTGATAGGCACGGTAAAGGGCTTCGTTGTACAGTTGACTGTGTACCTCATCTATATCCGTCTTGTTTTGTCCGGATACGCTTGCCAGTTGTTCCAAGAGTGTGCGCACGTAAGTCAGTAGAGCTTGGTTGCCAGTGTGAGGAACGAATATATCTTTCTCGCTGAGGAGAGAGACATAGGGATGACTGCGTACGAGCTTTTCCTGTTCTGTTCTGAAACAACGGCGATCACGATCGTAACCCTCTGTTTGCAAGGATAAAAGGGCATTGATAACGCTGTATATCGGCGTGTCCGTCATCGGAAATCCCATGGTGATATTGGCATGCTTGACTGGATGTGAGGAAGTCGAATCCGGTAATGAGTGGAGCACAGGTTGCAGCAGAGATTCGTTGCAGAGCACGATGGCCGTATCTTGTTCCGGTTGTGTAAGCTCCGTACTGAGCCATTGGGGAATGTAGCGTGCCTGCGCATTCTCGGAGGTGGTGGCAATGAACTCGATGCGGGGCGGATGACTCAAGTTGTTGTAACACTCTTCCGAAAGTGCATTGGGAAACTCTTTCAAATTCTGCCGGATGAACGTTCCCGCTTCGAAACGGCTTTCCTTGCCGATATACATGACATCATAATCCCAATAGAATAAGGCGCGATGCTGTTCGTGCAGGTGGTGGAAGAGTGTTTTTTCCACCTCATTGAGCACATTGAAGCCCACAAATATATAAGTTGTCCCGGTCGGCATGCGAAGAAAACGCTCGTTGAGATGCTCTATTACATCCTTGTATAATGCTCCTTCATAGAGCAGTCCTTTCTCACGCAGTCTTTTATTGAAAGAGGTATAAATCTCATCCATTTTGTTCCATAGGGCCAGAAACTTTTCTTTCAGCCGGCTGTTTCCTTCTATGGAGAACCCTTCAAAAAAGCGTTTCAAGGCTTCTTCCTGACGGGGGGTGAGAGAGCTGCTGTCATCCAGTTCCTTAATAGACAGGATATTGCTGAACAGCTTGTGCGGATCGGCCAGATGTTTGTCCATTTCATCGAAGTCGGCCAACATGATTTCTCCCCATCCGTAGATTCGGTCGAGCGGTTCGGGGGAGGGGACAAGCCGGGAATAGACCTCATGCAGCATGCAGACGGACAAGATGTCATCGCAACGGGTAAAGTCTGACAACTCATCGAATAATTCACTGATGGTACGGTAGCGGGGTGCCCATATCGGGCGATCGACGGCGGCCGCCAATTGCTGGTTCATGAACAGACCGGCGCGTTTGTTGGGGAATACCACCGTGACATCGCGCAAGTTGGTGCCGAAACGACGGATAAGGTCTTGGGCTATGAGTTGGATGAATGTTTGCATAAATTACGATAATTAGGCTTGGACTTCTTCAAGCTTGTTTTGGAGAATATACCACAGGTAACCTTTCACCTGTTTATCCGGTTCCATCAGGCTAAGTTGTTTCATGTAGTCTGCCACTTGCCGGTTGTATTCCTTACGCGGAACACCGAATTTAAAATCCACGACGGTGATCTCGTCGGGGGCGAACATGACGCGGTCCGGGCGGTAGGTGCCGTATTTTCCCGTATCCTTGTGATACTGTTGACTCAGGATGGGACATTCGTTATAGAGTTTCATCGTACCGTCGAACCAATGTGCCACTTCCGGCAGGGTGAAAGCCTTTTCCACCAAAGTCCTCAACTGTTCTTTCTCGGATTGTGTTCCCAATTGTCCTTCGGTCTCCAATTGCAAAAGCGCTCTTTCCACATCGTTCCGGGTATATATGGTGGAGAAGATCTTGTGCAGAAGAATGCCGTTCAGTCTTTTGCCACTGTGCGTCTGTCCCGTATCGGTCTGTGAAAACATCGTTTCCATGAATTGCTCAGCACGGTTAGACTGACAGAAGTCGATATGTGCCTTGTAGGATTCCATTTTTACCGTTACCGGCTGATATTCCGTTTCCATACGGTTGTCGGATTTCCGGTGTGCATCGGCCGTTTCCGTGACGGGCCGGCCATAGACATAAAGTTCCGTTTCACCGTTGTCGCCAAACGTTTCTTCTGCTCTATCCAGCCGGCGAGGCAAGGCGTGATAGATCAGGTCGCCGGTGGTGCTGCGTTCGTCCATCGTGTAACGTGTACGGCACCAGGCATATAAGTTCTTTTCGGCTCTGGTGAACGTGACATAGAGCGTATTGAGCGCGTCGACACGTCGTTGCAGATGTTCTTTGGCATATTCCTGGCTGAAGATGGAGTCGCGCATGGCAGCTTCGATCGTGATGGGGATGACCGGTAGGATATTGTAGGGCTCAACGTCATGGGTTTTACACCACAGCAGGTCGTTTCGTCGGTTGAATCCCTGCGTGTCGCGTTCGATGTTCCAATCGCAATAAGGGACAAATACGGTATGGAATTGCAAACCTTTCGATTGGTGTACCGTGAAGATGCGTATGCCGTCCACCTCGCCCGACGGGATGGAATTCTTGCACAACGTCTCGTCCCAGTAGGTAAGGAATGAGTCGAGATCGGAAGGATTTTCCTGTAAATAGGCTGTCACGCAGTCGAAATAGGCGAACAGATAAGCGTCTTCGTCGGGGATACTTTCTATGCGGAACAATTTGTATAATTCTTCTTGAAGCTCATATAAGGGCAGCATTTTCAATTCCTCTTTGCGGCGGAGGTAACCGTCCGGCAGCAGACTGGTAAGAGGCCGGGTCATCAACCGGTCCACATTGTCGCTTTTTTTCGCTTGTCCTGTATGCAAGGCTAAAAAAGCCAGAGAGATTTTGTCTTCCGGATCTGCCAGATAACGTTGGGCCGCTATCAGCCGGTTGACCGCCAATGAGCTGGAGAGCAGGAAAGCCTCGTCGGATACGATTTTCACATTCGGCATCCGATCGGCGAAGTGACGTATGATCGGATCGGCATGCCTGCGGAAACGCAACAGAATGGCCATTTCGTTGTATGGCCGTCCGGCATCGTGCAAACGGCCGACTTGTTCGCAGAGTTCGTCTAACATCCGGGTTTCCCATTCATCTGCTTTTTCATCGAAAAAACGTACCTGTACGTAGCCGCGGTTCTCCCGGTGCGGGGGGCATTCCTGTACGACATCGCTGTAGGCGTCGGTCATTTTGATTTCCGCGTCCGGTGTGAGACGGTCAAGTTCCTCGGCAGCCGTCGTGAATAACATGTTGTTGAAGCAGATGATGCGCCGTTCGCTGCGGTGATTGGTTTTCAGGCTGCGGATGTCCGGCCGATGCCGGCCCATTTCCTTTCCGATATTCTTCAGGATGGTCCAATCTCCGTTGCGCCAGCGGTAAATGCTCTGCTTGACGTCGCCCACGATGAGATTGCCGAACCCCGCAGAGATGCTTTCCAGAAGAAGAATCTTGAAGTTGTTCCATTGCATGGTGGAAGTATCCTGAAACTCGTCGATCATCACATGACGGAAAAACGAACCCATCTTTTCAAAAATAAAAGGAGCGTCGTTTTCTTCTATCAGCTCATTGAGCAGGATGGGCGTCTTGGCCAGTAAAAAACGGTTGTTTTCATGATTCAGGGCGGTGCCCTCCTCGTCGATGCTCCCTAATAAACGTAGGGGATTCAGATGTTTCAGCGACAGGGAGGCACTGGTATGGCGGATCAGGGCTTTTTCCTGAAACGTGCGTAGGTCGGCCAATAATCGGCTGAAATGTACGGCGGCGTCGGTCCATTCTGGGACGGCGGCATCCGTTTTTTTCAGGAGATTGTCCGGGTTGTCGGCAAATCCTTGCAGGCGTGCGCCGAATTCGGCATTGATTTGGCCGGACTCGAGCCGTTTGAGATAAGTTTCCATCGTGCTGCCGAATTTAAATCGGTCGCAGGTGATGCCATAGTTTTCCAATTCTTCCCGAAAATGTGCCACAGCACTTTGTACGATGTCTGCCGAAGCCTGAATTTCCTCGTTCAGGGCCGTACGAAGTTCGGCTATGCGTTTGTTTTCTTTCAGAACCTGACGCAACTCGTGTTCTTGGGTCAGATAAGCCTCCTTGAAGATCCAGGCGGCAAAGCCTTTCACTTCCCGCGCGATGTCCCACCGCTCGTTGTTCGTGATGCGGTCGTCTACATATTCCAGAATCCAGTTCAGTACATTGGGCATGAGGTGCAGACGTTCCATGAGGCGATCTACGGCGGCATTGAGAACCTCCTTGTCGTTCAGATCCACCTTGAGGTTAGCCGTAAGACTGAGTTCATGCGCCAGATTCTTCATGACAGACTGGAAGAAGGAGTCGATGGTTTCCACACGGAAACGGTTGTAGTCGTGCAAGATCTGGCAGAGCGCGACACCGGCACGTTTACTGATGTCTTGATCCGAAAGGTGGATGCCGTCGGCGTATAGTTCCTGACGGAGGGCATTCAAATACCCGGCCGAAGAAGGCAGCCCTTTCCAGATGCCGTACAACTGTTGCAGAATGCGGTCTTTCATTTCTGCCGTGGCTTTATTGGTGAACGTGACAGCCAGGATATGACTGTAAGTGCGGCCGCCTTCTTTTGCGATCAGCGTCTTGATGTACTGTATGGCTAAGGTAAATGTTTTGCCCGAACCGGCCGATGCTTTATATATGGTCAGACTGGATTGCATGGAAATTCACGGTTTCTAAATATTCATATTCTGATAAAGGTAGCGTTTAATGCTTTTTTTGGCTGTTTTCTCGAATTCCTCGTTTTGCAGCCACACCTTGGTGATTTGCGAATAAGGGGGAAGCTCCTTGTTGAGATCCAGTCTTATCGTGTCGATGCGTTGGGCCAACTCCTTGTCGTTCAATCCGTCTCTCATGCTTTCGGCAAAGTCGGGATGGACGAGAGCCACTAATTTGTCATTGCACATGATTATTAGCGATTCGTTGATATAAGGCATGTTGTTCAGGCGGGATTCGATCTCTTCCGGATAAATATTCTGTCCGCTGGAGCTGAGCAACATGTTTTTGCATCGCCCCTTGATATACACGTCTCCGTGAGAGTTGATGATGGCCATGTCGCCGGTGTGCAGCAATCCTTCGCTGTCGAATATTTGTGCCGTTGCTTCCGGATTCTTATAGTAGCCCAGCATGGTGTTGTCTCCCCGGCAAAGCAGTTCGCCCGGAACCCGGGCCGGATCATGGCTGTCTACTTTCACTTCCATGCCGTCGGCCACTTTTCCGCACGACATGTAAGCCGTCTCATACCAAGGACTGTGACAGATGATGGGGCCGCATTCCGTCATGCCGTAAGCGATGGAGTAGGGGAAACCGATGGAGCGTACGAATGCCTCCATTTCGGCGTTGAACGGGGCGCCTCCGATGATCACCTCCTTGATGTTTCCTCCGAAAAGCTTCAAGCTTTCCATACAGGCCCTTTCGCGCACTTTGTCGCTGATGATCGGGATGTTGAGGAGCAGCTTGCCCAACTTGTTGTCTATCTTGGGCAGAATTTCCTTCTTGAACATCTTCTCTATCACCAGCGGAACGCAGGAAATGACGCGAGGATGAATCTCAGCCACCGTCGTTATGATGATTTTGGGAGAGGGCATACGGGTGAGGAAATACAGATGTGCTCCGTAGCAGACTCCGTACAGGAAATCGTAGACGAGACCGAATACGTGCCCCATGGGGAGCATGGATACGATGTTGTCGCCGGGGATGAGCCCGATGGTGCGGTTGCAAAAGCGCACGTTGGACAGCAGACTCCGATAGGGGAGCATGACGCCTTTGGAAAATCCCGTAGTACCCGAGGTGTAATTGATCACGGCCAGCTCTTCGGGCGAACTTTCGGGAGTGTAACCGATGTGTTCCTGGTGGAACGTCATGGGGAAGCGTTGTCCGAAGATCGAGTTCAGGTTCTTGCGGGCGTGCGAAAGGCTCTCGGAACGGCAGATGACCAAAGTGAAATCCTTTACGCAGATGATGCCCAGCAAGTCGGGCATACGGTTCTCATTCAGGTTCTCCCACACCTGGTCGCCGACTAAGAGCAGTTTCGCTTCGCTGTGGTTGACGATATGATGCACATTGTCGGGCTTGAATTCATGCAGGATAGGGACTATAACCGCTCCGTAGGTGAGAGTGGCCAGGAAAGCCACGCACCAGTTTCCGCTGTTGCGTCCGCACAAGGCTATTTTATCTCCGGGACATAGGCCCGAGGCTTCGAACAGAAGGTGTATCTTGGCTATTTTCCGGGCGAGGTCCTTATATTGCAGACTTTCTCCATTGAAATCCGTGAATGCTTTGCGGTCCCAGTTTTGTCTTATGCTGTTTTCTATAAGGCCGATTAATGTTTCTGTCATATCGTTTTGTCGAAAATTGGTATAAAAGACAAATATACGAAAAACGGCGAATATGATGATATTGTTCCGGAATGATTTTGTGCAAGAGAGGGCTTTTCGCTAACTTTGCCTGTGTTATTCATGACGATAAAAAATATATAAATGAAAGGTCAAGCAGAATACAAGATGGCTGCCCTGTTCGATTTGGACGGCGTCATCTTTGATACGGAATCGCAATATTCCCTGTTTTGGAGCAAGAAAGGCAGAGAATATCTCCCCGAAGTGGAAAATTTCGAGCAAAAGATCAAGGGACAGACTTTGGTGCAGATCTTCGATAAATGGTTTGCCGGACGGGAACAGGAGCAGCGGGAGCTTTCCGCCGGTCTGGACTAGTTCGAGCGAAATATGGCATACGTCTATGTGCCGGGCGTGGAACGGTTCCTGCGGACGCTGAACGAGGCCGGAGTACCTACGGCCGTGGTGACGAGCTCGAATCAGGAGAAGATGCAGAATGTCTATCGCGTACACCCTGAGTTCAAAGGCTATTTTGACCGTATTCTCACGGCTGAGGCCTTTACCCGTTCCAAACCCTGTCCGGACTGTTATCTCTTGGGGGCTGAAGTCTTCGGATTGCCTGTGGAGTCTTGCGTGGTTTTCGAGGATTCTTTCAACGGGCTGAAGGCCGGACGGAGCGCGGGAATGAAAGTGGTGGGGCTCGCTACGACGAATACGGCCGAGCAAATCCGTGATTACTGCGACGAAGTGATTCCCGATTTTCGTGCATTCAGTGTGGAAAAAATGAGGTCGCTGCTCGCATGATAGGGATAAATTGATTAATTTTGTGCCTGATTTAATGAAAAAAGTAAGGTTTTTATGGCTGGATATTTGGTAGAAGACGTGCGTAAAGTGACGACATGCCGTTTAATGGAGATGAAGCAGCAAGGGAAAAAAATCGCCATGCTGACCTCTTATGATTATACCATGTCTCGCATCGTAGACGAAGCGGGCGTTGACGTGATACTTGTCGGCGATTCGGCATCGAACGTGATGGCCGGAAATACGACGACGCTTCCGATTACTTTGGAGCAGATGATTTACCACGCCACGTCGGTGGTCCGGGGAGTGAAACGCGCCCTTGTGGTGTGTGATATGCCTTTTGGTTCTTATCAAGTAAACCCCACGGAAGGGGTGACGAACGCCATTCGCATCATGAAAGAGAGTGGTTGCGACGCGTTGAAACTGGAAGGCGGAATAGAAGTGGCAGACACCGTGAAGGCCATTTTGGCAGCGGGCATTCCCGTCATGGGACATTTGGGGCTGACGCCGCAAAGCATCAATAAGTTCGGGACGTATGCCGTCCGTGCAAAAGAAGAGGCAGAAGCCCGTAAGCTCCTGTCGGATGCCCATTTGTTGGAGGAGGCAGGATGTTTCGGACTGGTGTTGGAAAAGGTACCCGCGAAATTGGCTGCACAGGTGGCCTCGAAACTGACTATTCCGATCATCGGTATCGGTGCCGGTTCGCAGGTGGACGGTCAGGTGCTGGTGATTCACGACATGTTGGGTCTGAACAACGGTTTTTCTCCGAAGTTCCTGCGCAGATATGCTGATTTGCATACGGTCATGACCGACGCCATCGGTCAGTATGTGACCGACGTGAAGCAGGTTAATTTCCCGAATGCTGACGAACAATACTAAAGCCCGTTTTCTGCCGTAGAGGGAGACCGTTTCAGAGCGGTTTTTTCCGACGGCAGGAGAAGGCCAAATCGTTTGAGGTTGTGTCAAAACGTTGGCACAACCTTTTTTCATAGTTTATCGTCGGGC
>JAJPYK010000043.1 GCA_021205005.1 Paraprevotella sp.
GTTTTTAACCTTCAGATACTTACGGCTACGGATCCCGATAGTCCGGAGGCTGTGCCCGGGTTGCAACGTGCATTGCTTTGGATTTCGGTGACGGGCGGCATTTGTATCTTGGCCAGCCTGGTCTTGCTGGTCTGGCTTCCGCGTTCCATCAACAAACCCATTCAGGAAATGACGCGCGGTATCCTTGAGATTGCCAATCACAATTATGAGAAGCGACTGGACATGAGCGGGCATGAAGAATTCCGCGAAGTGGCCGAGAGCTTCAATCGGATGGCGGAGCGGCTGGCCGAGTACAGGGCCAGTACGTTGAATGATATTTTGGCCGCCAAGAAATTTCTTGAGGCCGTAATCAATAGCATCCATGAGCCTATCATCGGATTGAATCCCGAGCACGAGATTCTGTTTATTAATAAAGATGCATTGACGGTACTGAATCTGAAGCGTGAGGAAGTGATTCGTCATTCGGCGGAAGAGATTTCCTTGCAAAACGATCTCCTGCGCCGGCTGATTCGCGAACTGATCACGCCGAGTGCGAATAAGGAACCGCTGAAAATCTATGCCGACAATAAAGAAAGCTATTTCCAGGCCTCCTATATTACGATTATGAATACGGATGCCGATACGGATGAATCACAGAACCTGGGCGACGTAATTCTTTTGAAGAACATTACGGAGTTCAAGGAGCTGGATACGGCGAAGACCACTTTTATCTCCACCATTTCTCATGAGCTCAAGACACCTATATCTGCCATACTCATGAGCCTGCAACTGCTGGACGACAAGCGGGTGGGAACGCTCAACGGCGAGCAGGAACAGCTATCGAAGAGCATCAAGGATAATGCCGATCGTTTGTTGAGCATTACGGGCGAGCTTCTGAACATGACTCAGGTGGAGGCCGGTAAGTTGCAAATGATGCCTAAGATTACGAAACCGATCGAACTCATCGAATACGCAATCAAGGCCAATCAGGTGCAGGCCGACAAGTTCAACATACAAGTCGAAGTGGAATATCCGGAAGAAAAGATGCCGAAATTGTTTGTAGACAGCGAGAAGATCGCTTGGGTGCTGACGAACCTTTTGAGCAATGCCATCCGTTATTCGAAAGAAAACGGACGGGTGATTATCGGGGCCAAGCACGAAGGTGATTTTGTGGAGCTTTACGTACAGGACTTCGGTAAGGGAATAGACCCGCGTTACCATCAGAGCATCTTCGACCGTTATTTCCGTGTACCGGGTACGAAAGTGCAGGGGAGCGGTTTGGGCTTGTCCATTTCCAAGGACTTCGTGGAGGCTCATGGCGGTACGTTGACGGTCCAGAGCGAGTTGGGCAAGGGCAGCCGTTTTACGATTCGCTTGAAAGTATAATAGGGTTCTGTATTTCCCTTTTATTGCATGAAGGCTGAAGTCCGAGTCCGGATTTCAGCCTTTTCTTTTAGGGATATTCCATTTACGTCGGTTTCTTGCAGGGCTGTTTCCCGGCGGCATGAGAATATCGGCGGGGATGATCTGAAAAGACGACATGCTGATTTCGTCCGATTCCGATCCTTCCCGTAGGTTCTCCCGTGCAGGAGAATATCTTGGGACGCTCTTTGTAATTTTTTGTATGATAATGAAATACGTGCTTATGATAAAGCGTGCTCACGTCAGTCTTTTTCCTCCTTTCGGAATCGGTTTTACCTGTCTCATGAAATCCGGATAAAAATCTCCGCAGATCGACGGTGCGTTCTCCGCAGATTGATTTTTCATTCTGCGGAGAACGCGAATATTTCTTCTTCATAAGGGAATGTGGGTTTGAAAATATTTACTAAGCGGGATGCGGTTGCAGAAAATATCGGCCTATTGAGAAAGATAAAAAAACGCAGCCGAAGGTTTTCCTTCCCGTCGGATTTTACTAATTTTGTTTGTTTTATTTTAGACAGATGAAAAAGTATTTTGTAGTAATCCTGACTATGGTACTTCCTGTGTGTGCCATGGCAAAGGAGAAGACGGCACCCGGGTTGGTGTTTGATGCTTCAAAAGGCGTGGCGGGGTCTGTTTCGATGCCTGAGGGTAAAATCGTGAACTATACTGCTTACACAAACCTTTATTACGTTACAAACATAGAAGATGCTACTAGTCAGTATCTGAATGTGTTCGTGCCCGAAGGAGCCGATGAGTCCACACCTATTTTCATGCCTAATTACGTAGGCGGGTACATGGCGGCACAGCCTCGGTCCATTAATCCGGGAGACGCTTCAGGACGGGCGTTGGCCGAAGGGTATGTGGTGGCGATTCCCGGTGCGCGGGGACGAAATTCCGTGAAGATCAGTAAAAAAGGAAAGCCTATTTACGTAGGACGAGCTCCGAAAGGTTTGCTCGACTTGAAAGCCGCCGTACGTTACTTGCGGCATTTTGATCCGTGGATGCCCGGCAATGCAGAGCGGATCATAAGCGATGGTACAAGTGCGGGCGGAGCGATGTCCGCCTTGCTTGGCGCAACGGAAAATCATCGTGCTTACGCTCCCTATCTCAAGGAAATGGGAGCGGCCGATGAAAGAGACGACATCTATGCGGCAGTATGTTTTTGTCCGATTATCGACTTGGAACATGCTGATATGGCCTATGAGTGGCTTTATGGGTGTACGAACCGCGTGAGCCGTCCTCTGACCGATGCACAGATGAAAGTGTCGGAAGAGCTGGCCAGTCGATACGCCTCCTATCTTGAGGGGCTGAAGCTGAGAAAACCGGAAGACGGCAGTCCGCTTACGGACCATAATTATAAGGACTATATTAAGGAGTTACTCATCAAAAGCGCACAGGCTGCAAAGGATTTCGGTGCGGATATACCGGATACGTTGGGATTCACGTTCAGCAATTCGCAAACGTTTGCTCCACCCGTCAATGGCAGGTTTATGCCTCCCCGGGAATCTTCGCCGCACAGGCGGATGATACCAGGAAACAGGCAGGGCGAATACATTACGGGACTCGACCTCGACCGGTATTTGAACTATGTCGTTTCCACCATACCCTTAAAGACGCCTCCGGCATTCGACAGTAATGGAGTGGCCGGAGGAGAAGCCAGCGGTGAATACGAGGAGTTCGGCGATGAGACGGGCGGCAGTATCCACTTTACGGACTACTCGCTTCGGCAGGCAACCGGAAACGGGGAGGCCACGATTGAGGCCAAGACCAAGGAACTGGTCATGCTGATGAATCCGATGAGTTTTCATTCCGATTCCGGAGCGACAGTGGCCGAGCATTGGTATATCCGTCATGGGGCCAGAGATAGAGATACCTCTTTTCCGGTGCCGATCAATTTGGCTGTGAAACTGCAAAACGAGGGGAAAGATGTCAATTTCAAGCTTCCCTGGAATCGCCCTCATTCGGGTGATTATGCACTTAATGAGCTGTTCGACTGGATTAAAAGCATTTTGTAGCCGAAACAGCTCTTTTGAATCAGACCGCGATAATGCCGGTATGAATACAGAAACATCTGCTCTTTTTTACGAATATTCTGTATTTGTCCTTATTTATCCGTTTTTTTGCCTACCTTTGCAAATCGAAATATTACGGAGGGTAGCGCATGAAGATTGCAGTATTGATTTCCGGAGGAGTGGACAGCGCGGTGGCTGTGCACAGGCTCTGTGATATGGGGTATAAGCCGGACCTGTTTTATATTAAAATAGGTATGGACGGCAACGGACTGAGCTGTACGGCCGAGGAGGATATTGAACTTTCCACGGCTACGGCGCGGAAATACGGTTTGCATCTGGATGTGGTGGATTTGCAGAAACCCTATTGGGATCTGGTCGTGGGATACACCATGGAACGCGCACGTAAGGGCTTGACACCGAATCCGGACGTGATGTGCAACAAACTAATCAAGTTCGGCTGTTTCGAGCAGGAGGCCGGTCATCTGTACGACAAGATCGCTACGGGACATTATGCCACCATCCGTGAGATCGACGGTAAGACGTGGTTGGGGACTGCACTCGATCCGGTGAAAGACCAAACGGACTTTCTGGCGCAGATCGACCGTTTACAGGTGTCGAAACGGATGTTTCCGGTGGGCGATCTGATGAAAGAGGAGGTGAGACGCATCGCCGACGAACAGCATCTGGCGCCGGCGCATCGCAGGGACAGTCAGGGCATTTGTTTCTTGGGCCAGATCAATTATAATGATTTCGTGCGCAGGTTCTTGGGAGAGAAAGAGGGTGCCGTGATCGACATAGAGACGGGAAAGCGTATCGGTACTCATAAAGGATATTGGTTTCACACCATCGGGCAGCGCAAAGGCCTCGGATTGGGCGGCGGACCGTGGTTCGTGGTGAAAAAGGATATCGGACGGAACATCCTTTACGTTTCTCGCGGCTATGACACTTTATTGCAATACGGACATGGTTTCAATTTGGCCGACTTCCATTTCATTACGGATAATCCGTGGGGTGATGCGGCGGAGGTGGACGTCACTTTCAAGACCCGTCATCAGCCCAACTTCATGAAAGGTAAACTGTTCCGTGCGGAACAGGGGTATCGTTTGGAAAGTCCGGAACGCATCCAGGGTATCGCGCCCGGACAGTTCGGAGTAATATACGATGCGGATTCCCGTATTTGTATCGGGAGCGGCGAAATAGGTATTTGACAGAGGCGGGAAACTGACAAGGTTTCCCGTCCCTGCTTTTTACAAGTTGCATTGCCGGCAGAAACAGTGGCGGAAGAGAGAACGAAGGCGGGTGTCGTCTTGCTGTCGACGGAACAGGCCGAACAGCGTGGAGCCGGATCCGCTCATGGCCGCATACGAGGCGCCGAGTGCATAGAGTTGTTCCTTTATCTCTGCGAGGACGGGGTGCAGACGGAATATCCCGTCTTCGAAATCGTTGGTCAGTTTGTTTTTCCACTCTTCTACCGGGCGGACGATGATTTCCGTTATCGGCGTGTCGGGGCGATGAGGATGTATTTGAGCATAAGCGTCTTTGGTAGACACAAAAACATCCGGTTTCACCAAAACGAGGTGCCATCCCGAAAGCGACAAGTCGATGGGGCGTAGCAGATTGCCTATGCCCGAAGCGAAGGCCGGCCGGTTGCGTATGAAGAAAGCGCAGTCTGCCCCCAGACCGGAAGCCCGGTCTTCGATTCCCTTTTCCTGAAGTCGTAAGTCGAATACTCGGTTGAGCGTGGTCAACGTATGGGCCGCATCCGAAGAACCGCCGCCCAATCCGGCCCCCGATGGAATTTGTTTGTCTATATAAATATGTAGAGGCGGCAAGATGAAATCCTGTTTCAGGCTGCGCAGCGCACGGATGACGAGGTTCTTTTCCGGCGGGCAGTCCATGACGATGCCGTCGGTCTGAAAGGTATAGTCGGATGCGGGAGCGTCCGACGGACGCTCCCGCTTGCGTGAGGACACTTGTTCTGCCGAGGAGAGTATTCCCTCGTCCGGCTCTATTCGCAGCGTGTCGCATACGGGGATGGGGTAGAATACGGTTTCCAGGTTGTGATAGCCGTCGGGACGCCGTTCGGTGATGTTCAGTCCTAAGTTGATTTTGGCATTGGGATAACAAATCATGCAGTCTTTTTTTTTGTGCATACAAATATAGCAATAGTTTGGGGTACGGTTGATAAAATATTCATAAAAGATAGTCTGGAAGCCCCCGTTTTTCAAAACGAAAGAAGTATCTTTGCCGGAAAATTAGACTTTATGGCAGAACTGAAAAAGACGGGGCGTCGCACTTCCGCACGCAGCAAAGTGAGTGTGCCGGAAAAAGACGCTTACGGACATGTGCAACCGCAAGCCATTGAATTTGAAGAGGCTGTGCTGGGGGCGCTGATGATAGAACAGGATGCTTATTCTCTGGTCAGCGAGATCCTGAGACCGGAGAGTTTCTACGATCACCGGCACCAGTTGATTTATGAGGCCATACGTACCTTGAACCTTCAGCAGAAGCCGGTGGATATCCTGACCGTAACCCAGCATTTGGAATCTACCGGAGAGCTGGAGGAAGTCGGCGGACCTTTTTATATCACGCAGTTGAGCGGTAAGGTGGCTTCTTCTGCCCATATTGAATATCATGCGCGCATTATCGCCCAAAAGTTTCTGGCGCGCGAATTGATCACCTTCACCAGTATGGTGCAGACCAAGGCCTTTGATTCTACGGTGGATGTGGACGATCTGATGCAGGAGGCTGAAGGAAAACTGTTCGAGATTTCGCAGCAGAACATGAAGAAGGATTATACGCAGATCAATCCCGTGATCCGCGAAGCCTATGACATGTTGCAGAAAGCTGCGGCCCGTAGTGACGGATTGAGCGGACTGAGCAGCGGTTTTGAGAAACTGGACAAGATGACTTCCGGTTGGCAAAATTCGGATTTGGTGATTATAGCAGCCCGTCCGGCCATGGGAAAGACGGCCTTCGTGCTTTCCATGGCCAAGAAGATGGCGGTGGACATGAAGATACAGGTGGCGATGTTCTCCTTGGAAATGAGCAATGTGCAGTTGGTGAACCGTATGATTATCAATGTGTGTGAAATCCCGGGCGAGAAGTTGAAAAGCGGTCAGTTGGCCCCTTATGAGTGGGTGCAACTGGACAGTAAGATCAAGCAGCTTTACGATGCGCCGTTTTATGTGGACGATACGGCTTCGCTGTCGGTTTTCGAGCTGCGTACGAAGGCCCGTCGTTTGGTGCGTGAGCATGGGGTGAAGATCATTCTGATCGACTATTTGCAACTGATGAATGCCAGTGGCATGTCGTTCGGCAGCCGTCAGGAAGAGGTCAGTACGATTTCGCGTTCTCTCAAAGGATTGGCTAAGGAACTGAACATCCCGATCATCGCCTTGAGTCAGTTGAACCGTGGAGTGGAGAGTCGTGAGGGTATCGATGGTAAACGTCCCCAATTGAGCGATTTGCGTGAGTCCGGAGCCATAGAGCAGGATGCCGACATGGTTTGTTTTATCCACCGTCCGGAATATTATAAGATTTATCAAGATGAAAAAGGACGCGACATGCACGGCATGGCTGAAATCATCATTGCCAAGCATCGTAACGGTGCGGTGGGCGACGTCTTGTTGAAGTTTCGTGGGGAATACGCCCGTTTTCAGGATCCCGAAGAGGATGCCTACGTGCCGATGCCCGGAGAGGCGGTCGTGTTCGGTGGCGAGAAGGGGAATGGGGCTGCCCTTCCTCCTCCTGAGATGGTTCCCCCGATGGACGATTCTTCTCCCTTCGGCGTTCCTTCGCCCGACGGACCGCCTCCGTTCTGATAATGAGGAACACGGGACGGCCGGCGGAAAGTCCAGGTTCGCTTTGTGCTTTGTCCGCATACTCCTTGCTGGATTGCCCGAAAAAATGTAATTTTGCGCATTATTTCGAAATAATTAAAATCATAAGATATGAATATCTCTTATAATTGGCTGAAAGAGTATGTCGATTTCGATTTGACGGCTCAGGAAGTCGCCGACGCGTTGACTTCGGAAGGCTTGGAAGTCGGGGGCGTGGAAGAAGTACAGCCGGTGAAAGGCGGTCTGCAAGGGCTGGTCATCGGCGAGGTCTTGACGTGTATTCCTCATCCCAATTCGGATCACATGCACATTTGTACCGTCAATCTCGGCAACGGCGAATCTCCGGTACAGATTGTATGCGGCGCATCCAATGTGGCTGCCGGCCAAAAAGTTGTTGTGGCTACTTTAGGTTGCAAACTCTATGACGGCGACGACTGCTTTACGATTAAGAAATCGAAACTGCGCGGCGTGGAGAGCAACGGCATGATTTGCGCTGAAGATGAAATCGGAATCGGAACCGATCATGCGGGTATCATTGTGTTGCCGGAAACCGCTGTGCCCGGAACCCCGGCTGCCGAATATTATCATCTGGAGAGCGACTACCTGATAGAGGTCGACATTACTCCCAATCGGGCTGATGCCTGTTCGCATTACGGTGTGGCCCGTGACCTCTATGCGTGGCTTATACAGCACGGATACAAGACAGCCTTGCACCGTCCTTCGGTCGATGCCTTCACGGTGGACAATCACGATTTGGACATTGATATAGAAGTACGTAATACGGAGGCTTGCCCTCGCTATGCTGCGGTGACGATAAAGAACTGTGAAGTGAAGGAAAGTCCCGAATGGTTGCAAGATAAATTGCGTATCATCGGATTACGTCCGATTAATAATGTGGTGGATATTACCAACTATATCATGTTCGCTTACGGTCAACCGCTTCACTGTTTCGATGCCGACATGATCAAAGGCGGTAAAGTCGTGGTGAAGACGATGCCTGAGGGTACTCCTTTTGTGACGCTCGACGGCGAAGAACATAAATTGAGCGATCGGGATTTGGCCATTTGCAATGCGGAAGAACCGATGTGCATAGCCGGTGTGTTCGGCGGTAAAGGTAGTGGTACTTACGACACTACACGTAATGTCCTTTTAGAGAGCGCATATTTTAATTCCACCTGGATTCGCAAGAGTGCCCGTCGTCATGGATTGAGTACGGACGCTTCTTTCCGTTTTGAACGCGGAGTCGATCCGAACGGTACGATTTATGCTTTGAAGCAGGCCGCTTTGTTGTGTAAGGAGTTGACCGGCGGTGAGGTGGCGATGGACATTAAGGACGTATATCCGAATCCGCTGCCTGATTTTATTGTCGATTTGAACTATGACTATGCCTACCGTTTGATGGGGAAAAATATCGGGGCCGAGACGGTGAAGAGTATCGTAACCAGTCTGGAGATGAAGATTCTGGACGAAACGTCCGAAGGGCTGAAACTCCAGGTTCCTGCCTATCGTGTAGACGTGCAGCGGCCTTGCGATGTGGTGGAAGACGTCTTGCGCGTATATGGATATAATAATGTAGAGATTCCTTTGTCCGTCAAGTCCACATTGAATGTGAAAGGGGAGGAGGACAAAAGTCATAAATTACAGAATTTGGTGGCTGAACAGTTGGTCGGTTGTGGCTTTAATGAAATTTTGAATAACTCTTTGCAACGTTCCGCTTACTATGACGGGTTGGAGAGCTATCCGGCGGCCCGGTTGGTGAAATTGATGAATCCGCTGAGTTCCGACCTGAATGCCATGCGGCAAACCCTGCTTTTCGGAGGGTTGGAATGCGTAGCCCACAACGCCAATCACAAGAATGCCGATTTGAAATTCTTTGAGTTCGGAAATTGTTATTATTACCACGAAGAAAACAAATGTGCTGACATTATTCCGGGCGTGAGCAGCAGTCGCGATCCGGAAGTCATCAAGCATGTGCTGGATGCTTATTCTGAAGATTATCATTTAGGGTTATGGGTGACCGGCAAGCGTGTGAAAGGTTCTTGGGCTCATCCTGACGAGGACAGCTCGTTCTATGAATTGAAAGCATACGTATTGAATATCTTGTCGCGTTTAGGGGTAAACTTCGGTACATTGGTTTTTGCTCCCAGTCATAACGATATCTATTCCAAGGGCATTGAGATTCAGAACAGAGGCGGTAAGGTTTTAGCCATGCTGGGTATCGTTAGTCGGAAAATCCAAAAGGCTCTGGATGTAGACAATGAAGTGTATTACGCGGATTTGAATTGGAAACTGTTGATGAAGAATATCCGCAATAACACGGTAAGCTATACGGAGATTAGCAGGTATCCGGCTGTAAGCCGCGATTTGGCACTTCTGCTCGACAAGCATGTTGAGTTTTCCGAAATAGAAAAAGTGGCTTATTCCACTGAGAAGAAACTGCTGAAGGAAGTAGCTCTTTTCGATGTGTACGAAGGAAAGAATCTGGAAATCGGTAAAAAGAGTTATGCTGTGAACTTCGTTTTGCAGGATGAAACAAAAACATTGAACGATAAACAAATAGATACGATTATGAGTAAGCTTATAGCGAACTTGCAAGACAAGTTAGGGGCAAAGCTGAGATAAACACGACATGAAAGGATTGGTTATAGCTAAAGTCATTTATTACATTCTGGTGTTTTGTTGGTTGTTGCAGATCGCCTTCCAAGGTTATACCCGTGCATTGATCATTCCTACGGTGGTGCTGATTGTATATGGC
>JAJPYK010000083.1:0-9157 GCA_021205005.1 Paraprevotella sp.
GCTTCGAAAGAAATGAGGCTGCACCGTAACCTTTAATTACGACACAGCCTCTTTTATAATCACGCCCGGAAATACCCGTCAAAACATTTTAGCGACGCGTTCGATGCCGTCCACCAGCACATCCACTTCCTCACGGGTGTTGTAAAGGCCGAAAGAGGCGCGGACCGTGCCCTCCACGCCCAAACGGTGCATCAGAGGCTCGGCGCAATGATGGCCCGTACGCACGGCAATGCCCAAGCGGTCGAGCAACGTCCCCATATCCAGATGATGGATATGGCCAACTAAAAAAGAGATCACGGCGTCATGCTCTGACGCATGGCCGAAGATCCGCATGCCGGGAATCCGGCCCATGCGTTCCAACGCATAGCGGGTCAGGTCCTGTTCATGGGCATAGATGCGGTCTAAACCGATACGGGAAACATAATCCAAGGCACGCGCCAGTCCCGTGCTCGCCACATAGTCGGGCGTACCGGCCTCAAATTTGAACGGCAATTCATTGAATGTCGTATGTTCAAACGTGACGTGCTGAATCATCTCGCCCCCTCCCATATAAGGCGGCATACGATCGAACCACTGTTCTTTTCCATATAAAACGCCGATTCCCGTGGGCCCGTAAATCTTATGGCCGCTGAAAGCAAAGAAATCCGCGCCGATCGCTTGCATGTCGACCGCAAAATGGGGAGTACTCTGCGCACCGTCCACCAGAACGGGAACACCGTGATCGTGGGCAATGTCTACAACCCGGCGCACGGAATTCACTGTTCCCAGCACGTTGCTTACATGCGTCACGCTCACCATGCGTGTGTGTGCATTGAAAAGTCGTTCGTACTCGTCCCACATCAATTCGCCGTCATCGTTGATGGGAATCACCCGTATCTTAATTCCTTTCCGGGCCTGAAGCAATTGCCAACTCACAATATTGGAATGATGCTCCATCTCGCTGAGGATCACCTCATCTCCTTCGTGCATGAAAGCTTCGCCGAAACAAGAGGCCACGAGGTTGATACTCTCGGTCGTACCGCGCGTAAAGACGATCTCTGAAGTGCTGCGGGCATTGAGGAAACTACGCACGGTCTCCCGGGCGGCTTCATGCAGTTCCGTAGCTTTCTGAGACAAGAAATGTACGCCCCGATGCACATTGGCATTGACGTTATAGTACTCGTCCGTCATGGCTTCCACCACGCAACGGGGTTTCTGGGTGGTAGCTCCGTTATCGAAATAAACCAACGGATGTCCGTATACCTCACGTCCCAAGATGGGAAAATCTTTCCGGATATTTTCTATATCATACATAGCGATCGGTATTTAAGAACAGAATCTGCATTCCGAACAACGGGCCATACCGCCACGGAAACGTTTCTCCACCAAATGGTGCAGACGGTTGCGCAGGGTCTCCAGGCCGATCGTATCAATGACTTCTCCGGCGAAAGCGAGTTTCAACAGCAAGCGGGCCTCATCGGGATTAATACCGCGCTGACGCATGTAAAATAAAGCTTGCTCGTCCATTTGCCCCACAGTGGCTCCATGACTGCATTTTACGTCATCGGCGTAAATCTCCAGCATGGGTTGGGCATAGACGCGGGCTTCGCTTCCGCAAAGATTGGCCGTACGTTCGTCGGAGACGGTATGCTGGGCTCCCTCGCGTACCAAGATACGACCGGCAAAAGCCCCTGTCGACTCTCCGTCCATCACGTACTTATAAAGTTGGTGACTGACTCCATATTCGGCACGATTGTCTATCAAAGTATTGTGGTCCACGTGCTGAGCCTTATCCGCAATCACGCAGCCGTAAAGGCCGACTTCGGCTCGTTCGCCGGAAAGGGCTATATCGGTGCGTTGACGTGTCAGTCCGCCTTGCAGCGTGATGCGATAGAGATTGGCCGTACTGTCACGCTGTAAATCGGCATATAGGTTGCTGAACAAGCGGTTCTTCGCGTGTGTCTCTTCCAACTCGTAAAAATCCAGCCGGGCACGCTCTCCGGCATACACCTCCATGATCTGCGTAGTCAGGAAGTTGCGGTCGTCCATAGCGTGGTCGCAGAACAACAGCCGGGCACGGGCATCTTCTTCCATAATCACAAGCACGCGACGGTTAGCCATCAGATCGGTGTCGGCGCGGAGCAGATTAACCACTTGGATCGGACGTTCCACATCGACGCCACGCGGAATGTAGATGAACAAACCGTCTTGCGCCAACATTGTGTTCAACGCATTCAAAGTATCTTTTTCCGTACGCGCCAGTTTGCCGTAATAGGAAGCCACCAAATCGGCGTGCTCTTCTGCCGCTGTCTTCAGGGAACAGACAATGACTCCGCCGGGAAGCATGGATGCAGCCGAATTCTCACGGCAAAAAGCGTCGTTTACCACAAAATAGAACGAAGTACTCAGGTTCGGCACATCGCAACGGAATGCTTTGTAAGGATTCACGGCAAATTCCAACCGCTTCAGATTCATCCCGTAGTCTGGTGCGAAAGCCGATGCCACGTCGGTATATTTATAACGTTCGACCTTCTGCGAAGGAAAGCCTTGACGGCAAAAGTCATCGAAGGCCTTGTCGCGCAAGGCGTTCAGCGCACCGGCACTATGACTGTCGATCAGGCCACGGCACGCAGTGAACAAGTCGATATATTGTTGTTCGCTATTCATAGTCTTCCGTCTTTTAGTCTAATGACGCCTCTTCCTTAATCCAGTCAAAGCCTCGCTTTTCTATCTCCGCAGCCAACTCCGGACCTCCGCTGCGGACGATACGTCCGCCCAACAGAACGTGTACCACATCAGGCTTTAAATAATCCAGCAGACGCTGGTAGTGTGTGATGACGATAGCTGAGGTCTCGGCCGTACGCAACTTATTGAATCCCTCGGCCACGATGCGCAAAGCGTCCACATCCAGTCCGGAATCCGTCTCGTCGAGAATGCTCAATGTCGGTTCGAGCATAGCCATCTGGAAAATCTCGTTCCGTTTCTTCTCACCTCCGCTGAATCCTTCGTTCACAGACCGATTGGCCAACTTACTGTCCAGTTCTACGATTTTACGTTTCTCGCGCATCAGCTTCAAGAAGTCGCCGGAGCTCATCGGCTCGAGTCCGTGATACTTACGTTTGGCGTTAAGAGCCGCACGCATAAAGTTCACCATCGACACGCCGGGAATTTCCACAGGTTGCTGAAAAGACAAAAACAGTCCTTCGTGCGCCCGTTCCTCAGGTGTCATCGCCAACAGGTCTTTTCCATTAAACCTTACTCGGCCGCTGGTCACTTCATAAGCCGGATTCCCCACCAACACATTACTCAACGTACTTTTCCCGGCTCCGTTCTGTCCCATCAAAGCATGTATCTCGCCGGCTTTCACCGTCAAGTTGATGCCTTTCAATATCTCTTTGCCATTAATACCGGCATGCAAATCTTCTATTTCTAACATCATATTCTTCTTTTTATTTTGGTTAACCCACTGTTCCTTCCAGTGAGACATTCAACAGTTTCTGTGCTTCCACCGCAAATTCCATCGGCAACTTGTTGATCACGTCCTTGGCATATCCGTTCACAATCAATCCCACAGCCTCTTCCGTCGGAATGCAGCGCTGATTGCAATAGAAAAGTTGTTCCTCGGATATTTTGGATGTAGTGGCTTCATGTTCCACAATGGCCGTATCATTACGCACGTCTATATAAGGAAAGGTATGTGCCCCGCACTGATTCCCCAACAAGAGGGAATCACACGAACTATAATTCCTTGCCCCATCGGCTTTCGGCGCCACTCGAACCAGTCCCCGATAAGAGTTCTGACTGCGTCCCGCCGAAATGCCTTTGCTGATAATCGTGCTTTTTGTGTTTCGTCCCAAATGAATCATCTTCGTACCGGTGTCCGCTTGTTGATAATTGTTGGTCACGGCCACACTGTAAAACTCAGCCTGCGAATTATCTCCGCCCAAGATGCAGCTGGGATACTTCCATGTAACGGCAGATCCGGTCTCCACCTGCGTCCACGAAAGTTTGCTGTTGGCTCCGCGTAGATGCCCGCGTTTCGTCACTAAGTTCAGCACGCCGCCACGCCCATCGGCATCGCCGGGATACCAATTCTGTACCGTACTGTATTTTACTTCCGCATTCTCGTTGACTACAATTTCTACGATAGCCGCATGCAATTGGTTCTCGTCACGCATCGGTGCAGTGCATCCTTCCAGGTAAGATACGTATCCTCCGTCATCGCAGACAATCAGAGTACGTTCGAACTGCCCCGTATTGCGGGCATTGATACGGAAATAAGTGGAAAGTTCCATCGGACAACGTACGCCCTTAGGAATGTAAACGAACGAACCGTCGCTAAACACAGCCGAATTCAATGCAGCAAAATAGTTATCGCGATAAGGTACCACGGAACCTAAATATTGACGCACGAGGTCGGGATATTCCCTCACCGCCTCACTGATAGAACAGAAGATAATGCCGCGTTCGGACAGTTTTTCCTTAAATGTTGTCTTCACCGAAACGGAATCCATCACAGCATCCACGGCCGTACCGCTCAAGGCCAAACGTTCTTCCAACGGGATCCCGAGTTTGTCGAAAGTCTTCATCAACTCCGGATCTATCTCGTCCACACTACGCGGCCCGTTTTTCTTCCGCCCTTTTGTAGGATCGGCATAATACGAAATCGCCTGATAATCTATTTCCGGCAACTTTAAGTGAGCCAATGAAGGCTGCTTCTGTGTCTGCCAATAACGGAAAGCCTTCAGACGAAAATCAAGCATCCATTCCGGCTCTTCCTTTTTAGATGAAATCAACCGTACTACATCTTCATTAAGACCTCGCTCAATGATTTCCGTCTGTACGTCCGTACTGAAACCGTATTCGTATTTCTTATGCGCCACCTCTCGCACGAACCGGTTCTTCTCCTCTTCTGTCACAGACTCATACGAGCCTATGCCCTGCCTATCTTTTTCTTTTTTATCCTTCTCTTTCATATCTCTTATAAAGCCAAAGAGAGGAACACAGACCCTAAGTTCGCGCTTAAAGCTGCATTCCTGCTCTTCATTGTATCATATTAAAAGGTTTGTCAGACAAACCGGGCTCTCCATTGTACCCATTCGTCACGGATCAGACGTAAGGCCCTTCTCCTCGTCGGCAGATACGGCCTGCTTTACGGTATGGACCACCTCGGCCTTACACATCTCAAACAGTCGGGCCGACACGGCACGTACCGGATGGTAAAGATGGGAACTTGATTCCGTATCGGCTGAGATCAAATGCAAATGAAGACCGACATTCAGTACACAACTGAGAAATATCATATACTTTAATCCGCCGAGGACAGCTCCGCCCAAACGGTTCAGTCCTCCCAATTTCACGCTTTCGATTGCTTTCGTCAGCACGTGAGCCAATAGGGAAAGAGCCACAGGTACACCGATCCATAACAAAATAAAAGCCAAAACGCGTCCTGCCGACTCGCCACTCCCGATATGGGGAGCGAGCCAATCTCCCAAGGCAGAACAAAGCAGACAAGCCACCAAAAGCCCCACCAAGAAACCCACAATAGAGACAACTTGACGGAAGAAACCGCACAAGCAGCCTTTAATCAAGCCTAATGCAATTACTATCAGGATGAAAACATCCAGCCCGTTCATGACATTCTACAATTTAGCCTTAACCTCCACTTCCTGATAAGTCTCTATCATATCGCCTTCGCGAATATCGTTGCAGTTCACCAGACTTATACCGCATTCGAAGTTCGTGCCCACTTCTTTCACATCGTCCTTGAAACGCTTGAGCGCATTAATCTGCCCGGTAAAGACTACAATGCCATCACGCACCAGACGGGCCTTATTACTACGCTGTACTTTGCCGTCCACAACATAAGCTCCAGCTACCGTACCCACTTTACTGATGTGATATACCTGGCGCACTTCGAGCTTTGCAGTGACTTCTTCTTTCACCTCGGGAGCCAACATTCCTTCCATAGCGGACTTCACTTCTTCTATCGCATCATAGATGATAGAATATAAACGAATATCCACACCTTGTTGCTCAGCCATTTTACGCGCCATAGCGGAAGGACGTACTTGGAAACCGATAATGATAGCCTCTGAAGCCGCGGCCAAAGCCACGTCACTCTCCGAGATCTGACCTACGGCCTTATGGATCACATTCACTGCGATTTTCTCTGTCGACAGCTTAATCAACGAGTCACTCAATGCTTCGATAGAACCGTCGACGTCACCGTTGACAATGACATTAAGTTCTTGGAAACCGCCTAATGCAATACGACGGCCCACCTCGTCGAGTGTCAAGATCTTCTGTGTACGCAGTCCTTGCTCACGCTGCAACTGCTCGCGCTTACCCGCAATCTCGCGTGCCTCCTGCTCACTGTCCATCACATGGAAAGTATCTCCGGCTGTCGGCGCTCCGTTCAGACCCAATATTGTGGCGGCCTGTGCCGGACCAAGCTCCGTCACGCGCTGGTTACGCTCATTGAACATGGCTTTTACGCGTCCGAAGTTCGTACCGGCCAATACTATATCTCCCATACGTAACGTACCATTAGACACCAATACCGTAGCAACATAACCACGTCCTTTATCCAACGACGACTCTATAATGGAGCCCGTAGCCTTACGGTTGGGATTGGCTTTCAAGTCGAGCATCTCGGCTTCCAGCAACACTTTCTCCAAAAGTTCGTCTACTCCGGTTCCCTTCTTGGCCGAGATATCCTGACTTTGGTACTTACCGCCCCATTCCTCCACCAGGAAGTTCATTGCCGCCAATCCTTCCTTAATCTTATCAGGATTAGCTCCCGGCTTGTCTACCTTATTAATAGCAAACACTATGGGAACGCCGGCAGCCATGGCATGATTAATAGCTTCCTTGGTCTGCGGCATGATGTCGTCATCAGCCGCAATAATGATAATGGCAATATCCGTCACTTGTGCTCCACGTGCACGCATGGCTGTAAAAGCTTCGTGTCCCGGAGTATCAAGGAAAGTAATGTGGCGTCCATCTTCCAACGTAACGTTATAAGCACCGATATGCTGCGTGATACCTCCGGCCTCACCGGCAATCACGTTCGTTTTGCGAATATAATCCAGCAACGAAGTCTTTCCGTGATCCACATGACCCATCACGGTCACAATCGGAGCACGCGGTACCAAATCCTCTTCATCGTCTTCGTCTTCATTCACGGCTGCCGAAACTTCCGCGCTGACATACTCTGTTTTAAAGCCGAACTCTTCAGCTACCAGATTTATCGTCTCCGCATCCAAACGCTGATTGATCGAGACCATGATGCCGATGCTCATACACGTAGCGATAACCTGCGTCCCCGGAACGTCCATCATCACAGCCAGTTCGTTGGCAGTAACGAACTCTGTCAGCTTCAGCACCTTGCTCTCGGCGGCACGTTCTTCAAGCTGTTCCTCCATCGTAGCACGGGCATTCTCACGTTTCTCCTTACGATACTGAGCTCCTTTGCCGCCTTTGCTCTTATTCGTCAGTCGCGCCAACGTCTCTTTCACCTGACGGGCTACATCCTCGTCCGATGCTTCATTCTTAACGAGCGGTTGCGGACGATAACGGTTGCCCTTATTGAATTTATTACCGCCTTGACGGTTATCTCCATTGCCCGCATCTTTCCGACGGGCATTATTGTTCGGTTGGTTGCTCACCGCATTCACGTCCACACGCTCCTTACCGATACGCACTCTTTTTTTCCGGTTGCCTGTTTCGGCAGAAGCAGACGTACCGTTGGCACCTGACGCAGGACGTGCACCGTTCCCTCCTTGCGGAGTCGTATTCTGACGGCTTTTCTCCTCGCGCTCACGGCGTTTCTCCTCTTTTGTCTTTTTCTTCGGACGGGTAGATTGATTCAAAGCCGATAAGTCAATATGGCCTTTCACTTTCAGTTGAGGAGCTCCCTGACCTGAAGGCGTCAGACGGAACACGCCGTCTTGCTCACTACCCACCGGTTCGGCTTTTACTTTCACGTCTTCCGGTTCACGAGAAACCTCTGCATCCGGACTGACCACAGTCGGCTGCACAGTCTCTACCGGCACAGCTTCGACCGACGGAGCCGATACAACCGTCTCTCCTTTCTCCACCTGCGGTTCTTTCGCAGTCTTTTCATTGCCGGCACTGTTCGACCGGCGCGCGCTCAGACTATCCAAATCGATATGTCCCACTATTTTGGATCCCTTTTCCGTTCTCGGTTCCACCGCCGGTTTCTCCCCGGCCAACGCGATCGTAGCCTTTTTCTCCTTGTGCAGCCTCTTTTGGCTGATCACGGCAGCATCGTCCCTCAATCCCTTATCCGTTTTAAATTCCGCTACGAGCAACTGATACTGCTCGTCCGTAATTTTAGCGTTGGGATTCGCTTCCACAGGGCCCAAGCCCTTCTTCTGCAAGAACTCTACCGCTGTCTGGATGCCTACGTTGCACTCCTTGGCTACTTTATTTAGTCTGATACTCATATACGCTATTATTCTTCCTCAAATTCTTCTCTTAAGATTCTCAATACATCATCCACGGTATCCTCTTCCAAATCGGCACGTGAAAACAACATATCGCGCGGAGCTTCCAGCACGTCGCGCGCCGTCTCCATGCCGATGCCTTTCAACGCATCAATAACCCACGCATCGATGTCGCCTGCAAACTCGTCCAAATAGATATCGTCGCCTTCTACCTCGGCTCCGGCCACTTCCCGGAACACATCGATCGTATACTCTGTCAGTATACTGGCCAATTTGATATTGAGACCGCTTTTACCGATGGCCAACGACACTTGGTCGGGATTCAAATACACCTCCGCACGATGTTCATCCTCATGCAAGCGCACACTGTTCACGGTAGCCGGACTTAATGCACGCGTGATAAACAACGAAAGATTCTGAGTGTAATTGATCACATCGATATTTTCTCCACGCAACTCACGCACGATACCGTGCACGCGACGTCCTTTCACACCCACACAGGCTCCCACCGGATCGATGCGCTCGTCATAACTCTCTACTGCGATCTTGGCCCGTTCACCCGGCATACGCGCAATGCCCCGCACCGTAATCAGTCCGTCGTGAATTTCGGGCACTTCGGCTTCCAAAAGCCTCTGCAAGAATACCGGAGACGTACGACTCAGAATGATCTTAGGCGTACCCGTCGTGTTGTCCACACGCGATACCAC
>JAJPYK010000083.1:9167-9918 GCA_021205005.1 Paraprevotella sp.
CCTCCCCTTTACGATAAAAGTCGGAAGGGATTTGCTCCGTCTTGGGCAAAATCAACTCATTTCCTTCATCGTCCACGCAAAGCATCTCTTTCTTCCAGATCTGATATACTTCCGCACTCACGATCTCCCCCACGCGATCCTTATACTTATTATACAGGCTATCATGTTCCAGCTCCAAGATTTTTCCCGCCAGCGTCTGACGCAGCGTCAGGATGGCACGGCGTCCAAAACGCGCAAAGTCCACACTCTCGCTCACCTCTTCGCCCACTTCGTAATCATTGTCGATCTGACGGGCCTCGGAAAGAGAAATTTCACGATTGTCATCTTTCACTTCACCGTCGGGCACCACCGTACGGTTACGGTAGATCTCGAAGTCGCCCTTATCCGGGTTCACGATCACATCATAATTATCATCCGAACCGAACAACTTGGCGATGACGCTGCGAAAACTTTCCTCCAGCACGCTCACCAATGTGGCACGGTCTATATTCTTTGTTTCCTTAAATTCTGAAAAAGTGTCTATCAAACTGATGCTTTCTGTTTTTTTTGCCATGATTCTATTTAAAACTTATTGAATACTTTGTATATTTCACGTATTCATAACGCAACGTCACGGTTTCATCTACCCATTTCGGACGTTTCTCACCTTCCAACTTTCTTTTTACTTTAACGGTTACTTCAAAGTGATCCGCATCGGCGGCCGACAATACTCCATGCAATTTACGTCCGTCATTCGTCAACACATCTACCT
>JAJPYK010000077.1:0-9091 GCA_021205005.1 Paraprevotella sp.
GCCCAAACCTTCTTTGATCGCCACACAGGAATTTATTGAAGGGAAAATCTATTTCCGTAATCCGTTGAAAGAGAAGGATGCGATAGAGCAATCCGCGCTCTGAAAAAACATGGCAATATGATTCAACGAATTCAAACGGTCTTCCTTTTATTGGCCTCGATTTGCGCTGTCGTGGGGCTGTGCACGCCCGTGGGACATCTGCATCAAAGCGGGATAAGGGTGGCCAACTTTTATAATTTATGGCTTGCAATGGCCGACGGCACGCGGGTGTTCTCCCCGTGGGCGATGTTCGTGCTGTTGCTTCTGGCCGCTGTGATCTCGCTGGTTTCGATATTCCTGTTCAAACGACGTATGTTGCAGGTCCGTCTGTCTGTGTTCAACGGACTGCTGTTGATCGGGTACTATATCGTGTTCGGGGTGTTCGTCTCTATCTTCAAGTCGCGCTACGAGGTGGATTTCACCCTCAGTTGGACCGTGGCTTTTCCTGCGGTAGCCTTGATCTTGGACTATATGGCTTTCCGTAACATTATGAAAGATGAATTGATGATCCGCTCGCTCGACCGTTTGCGGTAGGCGGGGAGAGAGGTCGCAAGAAAATAAAAACGCGAAGCATGCCGATTCGAGGTGTGCTTCGCTTTTTTATGGATCTGGAGTCGCCGTGGGGTAGGGTTAGAGACCGCGGAAAAAATCTCCGCAGATTGAAAAATTGTGAGGGTGTGTCATAATTCAAATTTTGAGATTGACAACTTATAATCTGTAAGTATCCTCCGTTGAACTAAGCAAAAACAACCTTATAAAGCTCTCCACGAAGCTCTATATGGTTGTTTTTATTGAATGAAGTTTCTGATTATTACTTTTTCAAAGTGCTTTTTGAATTATGACACACCCTCATGATTTCATGCTCTCCGGAGAACCTTTTCTGACGAGGGCTTTTTATCTATAAAATGCTCTATGTGCGACGCCCCCGAAGAGGGAGACATGCCCGTGTTCGTCCCTCGTTTCCCTTTTTGTGGACGGCAGAATGTTATCCTTGTCCGTGCTTGCAAAGAAAGGAAAAATGGAGTAATTTTGCGAGGCGCCTTCAGGTATGAAGCCCTTTATCATGATTAAGAATCTTATAAAAACAGACAAAATGAAGAAGTTAATTATTGTGGCTCATCCTCATATTCAGGAGTCAATGGTCAACATGCGTTGGACGGAAGAGTTGAAAAAGTATCCGGAAGAATTTGATGTACACAATATCTATGAGGCCTATCCGGACGGGAACATAGACGTGGAACGGGAACAGCTTCTGATTGAAGGTTATGATGCGTTCGTCTTTCAATATCCGTTGTATTGGTTCAACTGTACTCCTTTGTTGAAGAAGTATATGGACGAGGTCTTTTTGTACGGTTGGGCCTATGGCTCCCATGGCGACAAGTTGAAAGGAAAGAAGTTTGCCATAGCGCTGTCTACGGGCAGCGAGGCGAATGACTTGCAGCGGGACGGCAAATGCCACGCTACGCTTCCGGATTTGCTGAGGCCTTTTGAGCTTTCCGCCTTGTATTGCGGTATGGATTATAAAGGTTATTTTACGTTGAACGGCTGCTATCACGTCACTCCGCAACAGTTGGATGAGAGTGCCCGCGCCTATGTGGAATTCTTGTCTCGGCTGTGAGAGAGGCTGAAAGCCTGAGGACAAGATGGTTCGGTATTACCGGGAACATAGATGAAGTCGGGAATCGAGATAGGGGCAGCTTGCATCCGTTGCGGACGATGCGTCAGGGTATGTCCTGAAGCTGTTCTGGTATCCGATGCCGTTACGGGAGCGGTGCGGGTGGATCATCTTTGCGATTGCATCGCCTGCGGGCAGTGTGCGGCCGCGTGCCCGACGGGAACTTTGGAGCATTCCCTTTTTCCGAAAGAGCGGATACATCCGTTCCGTCAGGAAGACGGACCGACGGCGGAACAGGTCTTGTGGCTTTGTCGGAAAAGACGTTCTAACCGGACATTCTCCCGTCAGTCCGTACCGGAGGAATGGTTAAGGCGGATGGTGGAGGCCGGAGCCTACGCGCCGACAGCACACAACGCCCGTGACGTGAGATTTACGGTGGTTTCTTCCCCTGAGAAGTTGCAACGAATGGTGGATTTTACGCTGGAAACCTATCGTCGGGCGGTGCGCATCCTGACCCATCCTTTGGTACGGCCGGTACTGACCTTACTACACAATGGATATTATAAGAATCTTCCTACGATGCGAACCACGCTGTATACTTGTCGGGACGGCAGGGATACTGTTCTGAGAGGAGCCGCGGCGGTCATTCTGATCCATACGGATTCGGATGATTTCTTCGGTAGCGAGAATGCCAATCTGGCCTACCAGAATATGTCTTTGATGGCCGAGAGTCTGGGCGCGGGGCACTTCTATACGGGGCATCTCTGTGCCGCTCTCAAGCTGAGGCCCGGTCGGCTGGAACAAAGCCTGCATATCGACGGGCGAATCCGTGCCGTGATGGCCGTGGGTCTGCCCACCGTGAAGTTTTCCGCTTATGTGGAACGTAAGGAAGAGTATGAAGAAGAGAGGTAGATGACATGTTGAGGTCGGGATACGACCAACTACGAATATCTGTTGATCTTGTCCGATCTGACAAATTATATTCCTTATTTTAAAATAGGTTGGGCAACAGAGAAAGAGACCGACGGCTGTCGTTGCTACGGTCTATTCTTTTTAACCTTATCGGGTGTTCCGAATGCCGCTTTTGCGTTCTGCGGCGATCGATAAATCAATCTGCGGAGAAAAAAAAAATCTCCGCAGATTGATTTTAATTTCTCCTTCAATGAAAATCTATGGATGCTTACGGCGGGATCTTCTTTCTTGGCCGAACGGACGGATAGATAGAGATACCGGTGATGATTGTACGCCTTTTTTATTTACCCTCCACCGGAACGCGTTTGGTTCGGATGATGTCGAACAGATAACCGGCTTTGATGACGATGGTTCCGTTGGAAGAACGGCTGAATACGTCCTTCTTTCCGTTTCCGAAGATGTCGCTCAGGCCGTAATAATAACGTCCCTCTAAAAAGAAGTGACCTACCTTGGTGTTCACTTCGAGTCCGGCTCCTGCCGTGATGCCGTATTCGAATTTATTCTTTACCGGCATGTCGTATTGTTGGTTTACTTGTCCGGGACGAAGGTTCAAGGTCGAGTCGTTGAAAAGTCCTCCCTTATGCCCTTTGTCTCCGAGATAGAAACCTAATTGCGGCCCGGCCACGACATAGAATAATGCGCCTTTCTGTTCATATCCCCATCCCATACGGGCCAACAGGGGAACTTGTACGTAGTGGATGTCTCTAGTGTAGGTGTCGTTGCTTGTCGTGATGCTCTCGTCCCATCCTAAATTGGCGTAATTGACCTCCAATTGTATGGAACACAGGCTTTTGAAATACTTCTCGCAGGTATAGCGCGTAGTGAATCCGAACGTGACCGCTCCTTTCATTTTCTGTTGGATGGTGGGATTGAACGACACCGTGTTCAGGGTATATCCGGCATTGAAGCCCACGGCCAGATCGTTTCGCGGGTCACCGACCTGTCCGTAGATCCGGGTACTCCATAAGGTAGCAGCCGCCATGACGGCGGTGATGAATGCTTTTCTCATTTCTTCAGTCGGATTAGTTCGATGCTATGGGCCGGAGTATAATGGATAAATTCCATATCGCTATTGATGAATCCGCTCCAGTTGCTGATACGGTGGAAGTCGAACCTATGCTGATAGGGAGTGGTGACGATTTGCGTCAGATGCGTGTCGATGGCGTCTCCATAGGTCGAAAGTCCTTTCAGGAAGTAGGTTGCCGTGTCGAAGCCCAGCATGCCGAAGCGTGGCCAACTGAGGATGGTCGGTTCATGGAACGACTGTTGGTAGGTCTTTTCGAACTGACTGCTGCTCTCGCTCAGCGGGTTTCTGAAGAAAGAGGAGTAGACGTATGTGTCGAACTGATAGAAGTTGTCCAACTGACTGCTGGTATAAGTCTGCCATTCCGGGTAGCCTACCAGTTTAATCCGATTCTCCGGATTGTTTTTGGCGAACTCTTTCAGCTTGGGGAACAGTTGGTTCAGAATTTTGATGTCCGACGAGTTGGGAATGATGACGTTGTCCTTATATTGGTTCATGGCGGACAGCCATTTCATTTCATCATCGTCGAGTTGCAGTGTGGTGAAGCTTCCACCGTTCTGTTGCAGCCGTTTATTGACCGCTTCGGTAAATGCAGAGGCATCCTTGTCCTGAGTATTGCTGTCCAAAAGAATCATATTGGCTTTGCCGAAAAGTTCGGTCGTCAATCGCGAAGCCTCGGAATGCAGAAACGATTTCGGGGGATTGATGGCGTAATAGTAAGGATTCTGGTATACGTCTTCTCCCAAAGAAGAGAACGGTACGACCAGCCTGATATGGTGTTGTTGGCAGAACTTGCTGAGCGGATCGATTTGTTCGGGATAGAGAGGGCCGATGATAAGATCGAGATCCGTAATCGGGTGAGTGTTTACGACATTCTTCATGTCTCCCGCGCTCTTTCCGGAGTCGTAAGCGAAAATGTCGACCGAGATGCCGGCTTGTTTCATTTCCCCGACAGCCAAGAGTACGCCCCGGTAGAATTCCACCATTTTGTTATTCTCCGACGTACCTCCCTTAAAAGGCAGAATGACGCCCATGCGTATCAGTTTTTTCGGAGCGGTCGTGACGTTTCTGTCTAAAAGTTCCGTATTGCTGGGAATGATTTCTTGCGGTTTTTGAGGCTTCGGGAAAGGGATGCAGACGAAATCTCCTTTGCGCAGCTTATAGTCCGGTTGCGCCATGTCCGGATTGGCGGCTTTCAGTTCCTCCTCTGTCAGGTTGTAATCTCGTGCTATACTGTATAGGGTTTCTTTGCGTTTGACTTTGTGCATCTCCTTGCAGCCGGATTGGGCTATACCCTGTGGCTGAGGTTGAGGCTGTACGGCGGCAGGTCGTGCCGTATCCGACGGGGCGGGAATGCGTATCACCATGCCGGCTTTGAAGTTATCGGCGGTAAGTCCGGGGTTGGCCAGACAGATGTCGTCCGCACTGACTTGGTAGGTTTTCGTCAATTGATAGAGGGTTTCGCCGGCTTGTATGGTGTGAAAACGTTTCGTTTCCGTCCCGTTCTGTTGCTGCGGAATCGTCAGTGTTTCTCCGGCCTTGATGCCTCCCACGGCCGAAGGGTTGAGTTTGAGTATGGATTCGGGCGTCACTTGGTAAGTGCGTGCGATGGAATATACGGTTTCTCCTTGTTTTATGGTATGGGTGAAAGTTCCCGCATCCTGTGCGCGGGCCATGAGCTGTAAGAAAAGCAGGATGATTACAGCATATATCGAGTTTTTTCTATGTGCCATTTCTTCGTTTTTGTTACAACCGACAAAATTACGAAAAATACGCGATAAAGCGGAAGGAAACGGAAGAAATCCCTTGCGCTTTTTGCCTTGTAAGGCGTAAACGGCCTTTTTCTTCAAATTTTCTCAAAAAAGGTGGTTATATCAGTGGAAAACACTATTTTTGCATAAATATTCGAGTATGAGAAATTATTTGAAGTTCCTGTTTGTGATCGTATGTGGAGGCGTTCCCTGGTTCCTTTCTGCGCAGACTGTTTCCGCCACGGTAAATCCGGCGGCCAGCTATACGACTTCTACGGGTGAGGCTTTGGATGACGCTTCCGAGCCTCAATCGGCGCCTTTGGCGGGGCATTTTACGTCCAATGTGTCAGACCTGGGCGATTATTCCGTGCGTTATGAATGGCGTGTTTATCGTGAGGGACAGGAAAATTCACCGATTATAGATCGCTTTGACGAGAATCTGGACTATACGTTTACGGAGAGCGGAACTTTTTACGTGCAACTGTATGCCACGTTCGTGTCGGGCAACGATACGATCGTTTTTCCTGAAGAAGGGGCGGCCGAACCGTTCACCGTGTCGATCAGCGAATCTGTATTGGAGTTTCCGAATGCTTTTTCTCCCAACGGGGACGGATACAATGATGTATATAAAGTAAAGGAAGGATATAAGTCAATTGTCAGTTTTAAGGCTGTCATCTTCAATCGGTGGGGACAGAAACTCTATTCTTGGGACACGCTCGACGGAGGATGGGACGGAAAATTCCACGGAAAGACGGTCAAGGACGGTGTCTATTTCGTCGTGGTGAATGCCCTAGGTTCCGACGGTAAGGAATATAAGATAAGGAAAGACGTAAACGTACTGACGGGATACTCCGGTACAGGTACGAACGGTAACAATTGAGAGAAAATGAAGGATAACGAAACAGAGAAAATAGAAGTATACGGGGCGCGCGTTCATAACCTGAAGAATGTGGATGTGCAGTTGCCGCGCAACAGTCTGACGGTGATTACGGGATTGAGCGGCAGCGGGAAGTCCTCGTTGGCTTTCGATACTATTTTTGCAGAGGGGCAACGCCGTTATATAGAGACGTTTTCCGCCTATGCCCGAAACTTCTTGGGCAACCTCGAGCGACCGGATGTGGATAAGATTACGGGCTTGAGCCCGGTGATTTCCATAGAACAGAAGACTACGAATAAGAATCCTCGTTCTACGGTGGGGACAACTACCGAAATATACGACTTCCTGCGTTTGCTGTTTGCCCGTGCAGGAGAAGCCTATTCTTATTTGTCCGGCGAGAAAATGGTCCGTTATACGGAGGAGCAGGTTCTCGACTTGATCATCAAGGATTATGAGGGGCGGCGCATTTATCTGTTGGCACCGGTAGTGCGCAACCGTAAGGGGCACTACAAGGAATTGTTTGAAACCATACGTCGAAAGGGGTATCTTTATGTCTGTGTGGACGGAGAGATCCGGGAGATCGTTTCGGGCATGAAGCTCGACCGATACAAGAACCACAGTGTGGAAATCGTGGTGGACAAGTTGTGCGTGCAGCAGAAAGACGACAAACGTTTGCGCAACAGCGTAGCCGCCGCCATGCGGCAGGGCGAAGGCGAACTCATGGTATATGATGTGGATACCGCTGCCGTGCGACATTACAGTAAACGATTGATGTGTCCGGAGACCGGATTGTCCTATCGTGACCCGGCTCCCCATAACTTTTCTTTCAATTCTCCTCAGGGAGCTTGTCCGCGATGTAAAGGGTTGGGCTACGTGAATCTGATCGACATGGACAAGGTGATTCCCAACCGCAATCTGTCGATTTACGAAGGGGCCATATTGCCTTTGGGCAAGTACAAGAACAGCATGATATTCTGGCAAATCGACGCTTTACTGGAAAATTACGAAGCCACGGTGAAGACGCCGGTCAAAGATCTGCCGGAGGAAGCCTTGAATGAGATTCTGTACGGCAGCGTAGACCGCGTGCGAATCAAGGCGCAACTGGTGCATACTTCATCGGACTATTACGTGACTTACGAAGGACTGGTGAAGTATATCCAGATGACGCAGGAGAGCGAAAGTTCAGCGGCTGCTCAAAAATGGGCCGAACAGTTCTCCAAGACCGTGACCTGTCCGGAATGCCACGGACAACGTCTAAACCAGGAGGCCCTGCATTTCCGTATTGCGGGGAAGAATATAGCCGAACTTTCGGCCATGGACATAGGGGAGTTGTACGATTGGATGCTCCATGTGGAGGTACATATGACCGATCGGCAAAAGAAGAGCGCTCCGGAAATCCTGAAAGAAATCCGTTCGCGTCTGAAGTTCCTGCTGGATGTCGGGTTGGATTATTTGTCGCTGAATCGTTCGTCGTTATCGCTTTCGGGAGGCGAGAGCCAGCGTATTCGTCTGGCTACGCAAATCGGTTCGCAACTGGTTAACGTACTTTATATCCTGGACGAGCCGAGTATCGGATTGCATCAGCGGGACAACCGCCGGCTCATTCATTCGCTGAAAGAGCTGCGCGATGCGGGAAACACCGTCATCGTGGTGGAACATGATGAAGAGATGATGGATAGTGCCGATTATATCATTGATATGGGACCTAAAGCCGGACGTTTGGGCGGAGAGGTCGTCTTCCAGGGGACACCGGAAGAAATGCTGAAGAAAGATACGCTGACTTCACGTTACCTGAACCATACCTGTTCCATTAGCATTCCGGAGCACCGCCGCGAGGGCAACGGACACTCTTTGTGGTTGCGTGGTGCACGGGGAAACAATCTGAAAAATGTGGATGTGGAGTTTCCTTTGGGCGTATTGATAGGTGTGACCGGCGTATCCGGAAGCGGGAAGTCCACGTTGATTAATGAGACGTTGCAACCCATCCTGTCCAAGCATTTCTATCGTTCGTTGCGCGACCCGTTACCCTATGACACGATAGAAGGACTGGATTTCGTGGACAAAGTCGTCAGTGTGGATCAATCGCCGATAGGACGGCTTCCGCGTTCCAACCCGGCTACCTATACGGGGGTGTTCTACGATATTCGCGCCCTGTTCGTCAGTCTTCCGGAGGCCAAGATACGCGGATATAAACCCGGACGCTTTTCGTTCAATGTGAAAGGGGGGCGTTGTGAGGCTTGCGGCGGAAATGGCTATAAAACGATCGAGATGAATTTTCTGCCGGATGTATATGTGCCGTGCGAAGTCTGCCATGGCAAACGTTATAACCGGGAGACGTTGGAAGTCCGTTTCAAGGGAAATTCCATTGCCGACGTGTTGGATATGACGATCAACAGAGCCGTGGAATTCTTTGAAAACCAGCCCGTCATATTGAACAAAATCAAGGTTTTGCAGGATGTGGGACTGGGATATATCAAGCTGGGACAGCCTTCCACGACGCTTTCCGGAGGAGAGAGTCAGCGCATCAAGCTGGCGACGGAGTTGTCCAAGCGGGATACCGGGCCGACGATATATATTCTGGATGAGCCTACGACCGGTCTGCATTTTGAGGATATCAGGGTCTTGCTCGGCGTGTTGAATAAGTCGGTGGACAGAGGCAATACGGTGATTGTCATCGAACACAACCTGGATGTGATCAAGTCGGCCGATTTCCTGATCGACATGGGGCCTGACGGCGGTCGCGGAGGCGGCAACCTGTTGTTTGAAGGAACGCATGAGGCATTGGCGGAAGGCGGAGTAGGATATACGTCCCA
>JAJPYK010000077.1:9101-28160 GCA_021205005.1 Paraprevotella sp.
TAGGATCTCCGCCCCAAAACTTAAAAGACGAACATATTCGCAAAACAAAAGATAAACACGACGAATGTGGCCCGGTTGCTGGATAAAGCCCAGGTAGAATATGAGCTGATTCCTTATGAAGTGGACGAATCGGACCTGAGCGCCATACACGTGGCGACGCAATTGGGAGAGGACGTGGAGCTTGTGTTTAAAACGATTGTGCTGCACGGTGATAAAAGCGGTTTTTTTGTTTGTGTCGTGCCGGGCGAGCATGAGATAGATCTCAAGAAAGCGGCAAAGGTCAGCGGAAATAAGAAGTGCGAGTTGTTGCCGTTGAAAGAATTGCTGCCCACGACGGGATATATTCGCGGAGGATGTTCACCCATCGGGATGAAGAAACATTTTCCGACTTATCTGCACGAGAGTGCGGCGGAGCATGCGCAAATCTATATCAGTGCCGGCATGCGCGGATTGCAGGTGAAACTTTCGCCGGCCGACTTGTTGAAGGAATGCAACGGGCAGTCTGCCGACTTGATTACGGACTGATTCCGCATGCGGCGGCGGTCTTCGTGACATCGAGATGTTTATGAAAAAGGGTAGGAATGCGTGGTTTGTATTCCTACCCTTTCTCTGTATATTTCACAGGCTATCGAGGTTTGGCGGAAAGTTCATACCGTCTTTTTTAGGTCAGATGCCGTTGAGACTGTTCAACAACGGTTTGATCTGGTTCGTCAGGATGACGGTGCCGCCTAAGTCGATCAGTCCTTTCCAAGCATTTTGTCGAGGATTTGAGTGTGCGGCTTCATCGCTGTACGTACCCGAAAGTCCGGCAGTCGTGGTGTTGAAGCATACCCGCGACACCGCTTTTATCCTTTCGATGGTTGTGATGAGTGCCGGATCCTGATTGTCGGTGAAATGCAGTTCTACGGCAATCGGCCGGCCGGACAGCACCTCGTCCAGGTTGTCATGCCCCAAGTCAAAACGGGCTACGTAGTTAAGTTGGGTCCCGAAGTTTGAACCGTAGAGCAGGAATTGCGAGGTTGCTTTCTCTTTGTCGGCCAATTGTGCTACGGCCTCGGCCACATTTTCAGAAGCCGGATTGACTAACAACAGGATTTGATTTCTGACCTCTGCGAGGGCATCTTCCAGTTTTTCTCCGGAACCGAGCAGCAGGTTGCCGTTTTCTTCCTTTACGTCGACGAGCGCGATAGTCGCTCCTTTCTGCACGGCCTTGATGAGAGCCTGTATGCTGTTTTCCCGCGTACCGTGGAAATCGCCGTGATTGGCAGCCACGAATACGGTGGAGCCTTTCAGGTCGTGGAGCAGACCGACCAGTGAATCGGTGGGAATAGGGCGATGCTGGGCGAAGAGCCAGTTGCGTACGCCTTCGATGTCGTAAGCTATGCGCCAGGTGTTGTTATGACTTCCGCCGGCGAAGTGTGTGTAGTGGATGTTGCCTCCGTGCCGAAGCATGTCATTCACTTCCTCGGCACGCGCTTCGGCTGTCGTGTCGAGCGGCCATTCCTGTTCGGTGACGGCGGCGCCGTTCTTCTCCCATACCTGAATGGCCTGAGCCACGCCCTCGGAGGATTTCACATCTCCCTTGCAACTCTGCAGCCACAGATTCTTCCGTGCTAGCGGAGCCATGACCGAGGGGTCCCACTGTCCGGCCACGAGCATGGCGGAGGCGAAGAGTTCCGGACGGCGCAACATCAGTACATACGATGACATGCAGCCCATCGATTGTCCGGTGGTATATACGCGGTCGGGGTCGATGGGATATTTTTTCATCAGCGAGTCTACCAGGTTGAGGCAGGCATCGAGATCGGGCGTGGTGTTGAAATCATCGTCTACGGTTACTTCGGCGAATTGCGGGGCCAGTACGAAGCACGGATGTTGGGCTTGCGATTCGGGCGTAGCCCATACCGTGGCCCCATCGCCTTGCAATAAGGTGTTCTTTACCCCTTTTCCGGCTCCCGAGGCATCATGGATAAAGAGAACCAGAGGGTATTTCTTTCCGGGTTCCGGATGTTTCGGCGTGAACAGATTGTATGCCAAGTTGATACCGGTCTGTCGGTCGGGGAAGTCGGCTTGGGTGAAGTCGTCGGCCACGAGGGTGCGTGTGTTTCGGGCGATGACCGGCTCTTTCTGCGCCTGTATTTCCTTACCTTGTGCCGATCGGATGGGCTGCATTTGCGTGATGGACACGCTGTCTACCGTTTTCTTTTGGTCTAGGCCGGGTCTGCCGGCTTTCGGCCCCATACCCTTTTGTCCGGCTACGGGACCCTGTATGCGGCCTTGTGTCTCCTCCGGTCGTACCGGCTGGAGTTCGGTTTCCGATTTCAGTGTGATGACTACGTACGGGCCTGAGGGCGATTTCTTTCCCTTGTCGGCCGTCTTGCTGGTATAGACGTCCGTGATTTCACGTCCTGCGGCCTTGAATGCGCCGATAGAGAGGCTGGTCCCGTCAATATCCTCGTCATATTGCAGGATAGCGGTGGTGATTTTTGCTCCGTCTCCGAATACTTCACTGAGAGCTGTGGCCTGTGTAATCGGAGGCAAGGTTCGGCTGTTTGCGCCATACATCCAAGAGGAGAGCATGAAGCATGCCCCCAGAATAGCTGTTTTTTGCATCATAAAAATAAAGCGGAGTTCTTTTTAAGCCGAAAGCTAAGGTCCCTGCCAGGACCGTTTGTTGCAGTATAGTATTTTTCCGTACCCTAACGATACTTTTGCAAAGGTAGGGATAATATCCGAATTTCTATCTTAAGAAGATTTAATTTAAGAAAAACGGTTCATGTATTCCTCGTGAATGGAACAGATTCGTTGAGATTTATTATCTGGTGTGCTTTATGGGGATGCCTTATGAGGTGAAAGTTTATCTTGTTGATTTTCAGATTGATAAGATCTTATCTTCTTGGGCTTGTTTTTTTCGGCGCACGTTGTGTCGTCGATCTCCGCAGAGAGATAAAAAAATCTGCGCCGAACGGTTCGCCGTTCAGCGCAGAAAAAAAGAGGAGTCTCTTCTTTTCAGGAAAACTTATTCCTTGATAGGGGTATTCTCTCCGTCGTAAACGTTAGGCTTGTCTCGGTAGAGATTTATGTCAGCCTACGCCCCCCGGTTTATGCTTTTTCTTTGTTCGCCTTTTCCAATCCATAATGTTTCTTGGCATCGAGCAGTTTGAGGCTGAGCGATAACAATACGGCAGCTACGCCGAACGCGGCGATGATCCACATGGCATTGGTGAAGTTCATCAGTTTTGTTCCGTCGGGTGCAATTGTCGTATTCTTGTCGAGCACATTGCCGATGAGAATCGGTACCATCGACAAACCGATGTTTTGGATGTAGAAAATAATGGCGTAAGCCGAACCCAACTGTTTCAATGGAATGATCTTGGGCACGGACGGCCACATGGCACTGGGTACCAACGAGAAGGCAATGCCGAGGATAATCATCAGGATGATGGCGAATGCCGCATGGTTGAGGATGGGGAGTGCAAGAATATGTGCACGCCCGTCAGCATCAGCGAACCGATGATCATGAGGAGTGCACACTTGCCGATGCGGTCGTAAATAGTGCCGAACAGCGGGGTCAGGACGATCGTTCCGAAAGGCAGGAGCATGGGGATGTAACCGGCCAAATCGGGTGCGATGCCGTATTTGCTGATCATCAGTTTGGTGGAGAACTTCAGGCAGGGGAATACGCCGGAATAGAACAGCAGGCAAAGCAGGGTGATGAGCCAGAATCCGGGGTTGGTGAAGATGGCACCCAAGTCCTTGAACTTGAATTCGTCTTCCTTGTCGGCATGGTTTTGTGGATTCAGGTCCTTTACCGAGCGGTCTAATTTTTTGTCCATCACGCAGTAGACAAAAAAGGCTAACAGACCGATGCAGAGGCAGACAACGCCGAAAAGGATGGGAGTGGAAAACTTGAAATGGTGGGCAATGGGCGCACTGAAGCCCAAAGCAACGGCTGTACCCAGACGCGCCATGCCGACCTGGATACCCATGGCCAGTGCCATTCCGTGTCCGGTGAACCATTTGGCGATGATTTTGGATACGGTGATACCGCAGATCTCGCAGCCCACGCCGAAAATGCTGAATCCCAAAGCCGCCAGCAGCACCTGATTCTTCACATAAGTTTCGGACAGGCCGAGAAAGGGTATGTTGACGTATGTTGTGGCATCGGGCGTGACGAAAGAGATGGAATAAAACTTGATGAAGGCACCGACGGTCATCAACGCGCACGACAAGACACCGGTGAACCGTATGCCTATTTTGTCGAGGATGAGGCCTCCGAAGAACAGCATCAACAAGTAAACGTTGATGAAACCGTAAGAGCCGGAGAAGAATCCGTATTCGATACTCGACCAACCCAAACCGCCTTTGGCTACAGGCGTTTCGAGTATGTCTTCAAGTGGTGACATTACGTCCGTGATAAAGTAACCCATCATCATGGTGAAAGACACGATGAGGAGGGCGGTCCAACGGGCCCATGCTTTATCATTCAATTTCTGGGTGATTATTTTGTCCATGATGCAATATGTTTGAGATTATTTCTTCAACCAACGATCGAGCCAACGGAAGAATGTGCGTTGCCACAGGATGCCGTTTTGCGGCTTCAACACCCAATGGTTTTCATCGGGGTAGAGCAGGAGTTCGGCCGGAATGCCCCGCATGATGGCGGCATCGAAGGCCGACTGGCCCTGTGAACTGAGGATGCGGTAGTCTTTCTCTCCGTGGATGCAGAGAATGGGAGTGTCCCATTTGTCTACGGCCAGATGCGGGCTGGTGGCGTAAGGGTTGCACGGTTGTGCATCTTTTACTTGTGCCGCCGTATCGGGCTGTTCGCTAATGCCTTTTCTCCAGGGAGCTGCTCCCAGGTCCCAATTGGGGAACCACATCTCTTCGGTTTCATAATACTGCTGTTGCGTGTTGAAGATGCCGTCGTGGGCGATGAAGCTTTTGAAACGTTTGTTGTGATGGCCGGCCAGATAGTAGACGCTGTATCCTCCGAAGCTGGCACCTACGCAACCGAGCCGGTCTTTATCCACATAAGGTTCTTTACAGATGTCATCGATGGCGTCCAAATAGTCTTGCATGCAACGTCCGCTGTAATCTCCGCTGATCTCTTCGAGCCATTCCATGCCGAAACCCGGCAGACCGCGACGGTTGGGGGCTACGATGATATAGTCGTTGGCTGCCATGATCTGGAGATTCCAGCGGTAACTCCAGAATTGGCTGACGGGACTTTGCGGACCGCCTTCACAATATAACAAAGCCGGGTATTTCGTCGAGGCGTCGAAATGGGGAGGATAGACCACCCAGCAAAGTTCTTTCTTGCCGTCGGAGGTCTCGACCCAACGTTCTTTCACTTCACCCATGGTCAGGTGTTCCTGGAAATATCGGTTCTCCCGGGTCAGGCGGGACACTTCGGTCTCTTTTTTCTTTTTGAACGACAGGCTGTAAATATCGTCCGGTTCGCTGAGGCTGTGGCGTGTGGCTATCAGGCTCTGCCCGCACAGGCTCAGACTCGACCCATAGTCGAAATCGCCAGTTGTCAGCGGATGTACTTCACCTTTCAGATTGGTGGAGTAGATCATGCTCCGGGCATGCCATACGCCGGAGAAATAAAATGAACGGCTGTCGGCCTGCCAGCAGAATCCGTCTACTCCCGATTCGAATGATTCGGTGACATAGGTCTTCGTACCCTCCTTGAGGTTCAGCACGCACAAGCGGATGCGGTCGCTTTCGTAGCCGTCGCGGGCCATGCTGAGCCAAGCCACGTATTTGCCGTCCGGCGAGTAGGCCGGATTCATGTCGTAGCCCACGTTATAGTCCTGGGACTGATGGTTCACAGGCTGCTGCGCCATAGATTGCGTAGGATCCGTGGCCGGTTCTTTATAATCCGCCGGTTTGCACAAATTGGAGGTTTTTCCGGTTTGTATGTCGTAGCAGTAAATGTCGCTGTCTGTGCTGATGGCGTATTCGCGTTCTGTCTTTTTGCGGCAGGTATATACGATGTAACGGCTGTCAGGACTCCAGTTGAACTGTTCGCTTCCGCCGAATGGCAACATGGGACACTCATAGGGTTCGCCGTTCAGCAGGTCTACACCCTCTTGTATTTTCCCGTTTTTGAGTTCGGCAAGGAAGATATGAGGAATGGTCGTGACGTAGTGGTCCCAATGTTTGTAGTTCAAGTCGTTGATTACCATCCCGCTGGCCAAGGGCAGGTCGTCGTATTTCTTCTCAATGGAAGCATAGGTGTCGACCGACTGTATGAAAATGACTTTCTTTCCGTCTGGTGAGAATTTGTAACCTTCTACATCTTTGTGGCAGAAACTGAGCTGCCGGCGCACGTTATCTTCCAATGTCATTTGCCAGATCTGGCTGCTTCCCGACTTTCCGCTCAGGAACGTGATGGATTTCCCGTCGGGCGTAAAGGCTGGATCTGATTCGTTGTCGGCTGTGGTGGTGAGTAGTGTGTTACCGCTGCCGTCGGCATTCATCAGATAGAGTACCGTGTGACTTTTGTTTTGTTGTACGCTGTAATAACTTACGGTGTATACGATTTTCTTGGCATCGGGCGATACGGCATAACTCCCGATGCGTCCCATGGCCCATAAGGTTTCAGGGGTGAGACGGTCTCCGGTCAGTGTAATTTGGTTTTTACCAATGATCGGAGCGTCGTCGGCAGCCGCAGCCGGCAGGGCAGAATACAAGCCGAGGGCTACGGTCATAACATTGATAAGATTCATGATGTGTATAAAAAATAAATCATTCAGAGACAGTATGCTCACTGCCTGGAATGATTCTGTTTAAAGGGTTACTTTTTATTTTGAGCTTGTTTCTTTTTCTGTTCTTCCAGCATGGCTTGCTGCTGTTTCTGCAGAGCCTCCAGACGTGCAGCCATTCCCGACATTTTTTTGTTTGGATTGGCCTTGTAAGCTTGGTAATGGGCTTCGAGTTTGGCCAATAATTTCTTGTCGTCGGTGGTCTTTCTCAAGTACCAGGTGATGAGAATGCTGGTCAGTCCGGAAAGGAAATAATAATAATTCAATCCCGATGAGTAGTTGTTGAACATGAAGAAGAAGAAGATCGGCATGACATACATCATGTATTGCATGAGTTTCATTTGTTGGGCCTGTTCTCCGCTCATACTGTTCTGTTGCTGGCGCATGGTGATCAGGGTATTGACAATATTGGTCAGGCAGAACAACAAGCAGAAGATGCTGAGGTGATCTCCGATGAGCCAAACTGATTTTCCCCAGTGTATTACGTCATCGTACGAAGAAAGATCGGATGCCCACAGGAAGCTTTGTCCGCGCAACTCGATGGCGTTCGGCACGAAGTTGAACAAGGCAATCCAGATCGGCATCTGTACCAACATCGGTAAGCATCCCCCCATCGGGCTTACTCCGTATTGACCGTAAAGTTGCATGGTTTCCTGTTGCTTCTTCATGGAGTCTTCCGATTTCGGATACTTCGCATTGAGTTCGTCTATTTTCGGTTTCAGTACGCGCATTTTAGCCGAGGACAGATAGGACTTCCGCGTCGTAGGATAAACCAAGAGCTTGACCAGGATGGTGAGTAAGAGCAGAACGACTCCCATGGACAGTCCCAGACTGCTCAGCCAATCGAAGATATAGATGATGACGAAGCGGTTGATCCATTTGAACAACGGCCATCCCAAATAAACCAAGTCTTCTAGTTCCAGATCCTTATTGCTGGAGCTGAGTTTGTTGGTTCGTTGCAGGAGATGGTAATTGTTCGGCGCGAAAAGCATTTGCATCTTGGTCGGTTCCTTACCGGAGGGGTCGAAGAAGGTCTTCATGCTGGCTGAGTAGTCTTTCAGATATCCGCTTCCCTTGAGTTGCGGCGTACTGCTCAGGTCCGTATTGGTGAAGTCCTGATGGGCAATCAATACGCAACTGAAGAATTGGTTTTTGAAAGCAATCCAATCCAACGGATCTTCCACTTTTTCTTGTTTGGCGCTGGTGGCGTTCAAATAATCCGTACCTTCATTTTTTATTTTATAGGTAAGCGTGGCGTAGCGTGTTTCGAAATCGAATCCTTTTTCCTGCTGGCGTGCTTTCTCATTCCATTCGATGTCCAGTGTCTTTAAGGACGGGGCAAAGAAGTTTCCGATTCCTTGTGCCTGAATGGAAAGGTCCACCATGTAAGAATGGGGGCGCAATACATAGTTGAGGTCCAATCCTCCACCGGAGGCCGTTTGCAAATGCATGGTGACTGTGGAGTCGGTAACGTTTGTGGAAGTAAAAAAGAAATCGCCGGAATAGAAGTTCTCTGCCTTTCCAGTCCACAGGAACTGCAAACGGGCGTCATTGTCATCAAATAAAGTCACAGGCGCCCCTTGTTGATTCTTATACTTTTTCAGTTCCACTTTCCTGACGGTGCCTCCCCGGGTGTTGAAGGTCAGTCTGATGAGTTCGTTTTCCAAAACGATCTGTTGTGCTTCCCCTCTTCGGTTAGCATAGAATAATGAAGTGGTATCTAAAGCAGTCTCTGCTTGTTTGGCTACCTCTTCATCTTCTTTGAGCTTTTGGGCTTCCTGCGCTTTGCGGTAAGCCACTGCTTCGATGGAGTCTTGTCTGTGTTGGGCTTCCTTTTCAGCTTCGCTCGGACGGCTGAAATAACTGAAACCTATGAGTACGGCCGCTATGAGGACGAACCCTATCCGCGTGTTTTTATCCATATTGTGTGTAGTTATTTGTCTTTCTTAGAGTTTTGTTGAGTTTGTCGTAAATTGTCGATGGAGGCTTTGACAAAAGAGAGAAACAGTGGATGAGGCTTTAATACCGTACTGCTGTACTCGGGATGGAACTGAGTGCCGATATACCATTTCAGAGTGGGTATTTCCAAGATTTCCACCAAATTGCTGTCCGGATTGATGCCTACGCATTGCATGCCGGCCTTTTCGAACTCTTCGATGTACTGGTTGTTGAATTCGTAACGGTGACGATGTCTTTCGGATATCTGCTGTTGTTGGTAAGCTTCGTACGTTTTGCTACCCTTACGAATGTCGCATTCGTAGGCTCCCAAACGCATGGTTCCTCCCATTTGGGTGATATTCTTTTGCTCTTCCATGATGTCGATCACATTATGGGGAGTCTTTTCGTCCATTTCGCGGCTGTTGGCTTCGGCATATCCCAAGACGTCCCGTGCGAATTCAATGACCATCATTTGCATACCCAAACAGATGCCGAACGTAGGAATATCGTGCGTTCGTGTATACTCGGCGGCGACGATTTTTCCTTCAATGCCTCTTTGTCCGAATCCGGGACAAATGACAACACCGGCCATGCCTTTTAACTGTTCCGCAACATTCTCACGAGTCAGTTTCTCGCTGTTCACAAAATGATTCTTGACTTTGTAGTCATTATAGGTTCCGGCATGCGCGAGAGATTCCAAAATACTCTTATAAGCATCTTGCAAGTCGTATTTCCCCACCAAAGCAATGTCCACAATGTCTGTCGCTTTATTTCTTCTGTCGAGGAAAGAACGCCACGGACCGAGCTGCGGCGTGTCACCTATCGGCATATTCATTTTTTGCAGGATGATCGTGTCGAGTCCTTGTGCTTGCATGCTTAACGGCACTTCGTAGATCGACGGCTTGTCCAAACTCTGAATGACCGCGTTCTCATCTACATTACAGAAGTGGGCCACCTTTTTCCGAATGTCTGCGTTCAATTCATGTTCTGTCCGCAAAACGAGGATGTCAGGTTGAATGCCGAGGCTTTGCAATTGTTTGACGGAAGTTTGAGTAGGTTTGGTCTTGAGTTCTTTAGCTGCGGCCAAATAAGGGACATAGGTCAGATGTAAGTTGATTGCGTCCTTGCCTAATTCCCACCGTAATTGGCGGATAGCTTCTAAAAATGGCTGAGATTCAATATCGCCCACCGTTCCTCCGATCTCTGTGATGACGAAATCAAACTTGTATATCTTGCCCATCAATTTGATGTTGCGTTTGATCTCGTCCGTAATATGAGTCACCTCTTGTATCGTTTTGCCCAGATAGTCTCCGGGGCGTTCTTTTTCTATCACACTTTGATAGATTCTTCCGGTGGTGATATTATTGGCGCGAGTGGTCTGAATGCCGGTAAAACGTTCATAATGTCCGAGGTCCAAATCAGTTTCTTGCCCATCTACCGTTACGTAGCATTCCCCGTGTTCGTAGGGGTTGAGCGTTCCCGGGTCAATATTGATATAGGGATCGAATTTTTGGATCGTAATGTTATATCCCCGAGCTTGCAACAATTTGCCTACAGAAGAGGATATGATGCCTTTGCCTAACGATGAGGCCACTCCACCAGTAACGAAGACGTACTTTGTGTCTCCCACAATAATGTTGTTTTTTTGGATTTGAAATCTCTGTTTGTACTACTACTGAATTGCAAAATTACAAAAAAACTTTGAGTTGGGTGGGACTTTTCCTTTAAAAAAAAACTATATCTTTGCGTGACAAACGGGAATGCAGATGGGGATAAGGTTCTTTTCTATTGTAACACTGTTCTTTTTGTGTTGTACAAGTGGCATGGCGCGAAATCGACGTGTGCACGTACCGGATTCGTTGTCAATCAACAACGTCATGCAAAAATATAACGCGCTTCTGAATGCTCTTGTGCTCAAAATGAACGGCACGTCGACAGACTCTACCGTGAAGTTTACTCCCTATTATTATCGTTTGTTTGCGCCGGGGACATTGTATAAAGCTCCGCTGACGCAAACGTTCGGTATAGTCTGGTCTCCGTCTTTTCCGGGGAGTACGGAGGATGTGCCTGCTAGTTTTGAACGCGGAGATAGTTGTATTAGTATTTTAAGTGAAGAAAATGGTATTTTTATGCGGGCTTATGTGGAGACTCCGCAGTTGATTCATGCCACGGAAGACGACTTGAATCAAGCCGGAGGGTTGCCGAAAGATGTTTTACCTGAGTTGCCGCCCGTGACTCATTTGGTAGAGAATGATGTGAATGTGGATTTTACTCCAGAGGTTGATCCCGTGAGATTAGTGGTGAGACGGCCGAATTTCTGGAGGTTCAAAGGGGACTATTCTTTCCAACTTACCCAAAATTATTTTTCTGAGAATTGGTATCAGGGAGAAAATAACAACTATACCATGTTGGCTTTGGTGTCGATGGAAGCCAATTTTAATAATAAACAGAAAATCCAGTGGGACAACCATTTGGAAATGCGTCTGGGATTTCAAACTTCAAAGACGGACGAGGTTCATAAGGTCAAGACCAATGACGATCTGTTACGTTTTACCACGAAGATCGGTTATAAAGCCACTCAATATTGGTTTTACACCTTACAAGTGCAGGCTTATACGCAATTTTATCCCACTTACAATGCAAATAGTAATGTAGTGGCCTCCGACTTCATGTCTCCATTCAACTTGGTCGTATCCTTAGGTATGGACTATAAACTTGAGTTGGCACATTTCAAAGGTTCTGCCAACTTATCTCCTATTGCCTATAACTTCCGTTCCGTATCGCGTCCTTCTTTGTTCGGCAATTTCGGATTGGAAGCGGAGAAGGGTATATACAACAATTTCGGTCCTAATATTACGGTGAATTACAGTTGGGAAATATGGAAAAATGTAAAGTGGGATGCCCGTATTTATTGGTTCAGTAATCTGAAAACGACCGATATCGAATGGGAAAACACGTTCACCTTTACCATAAACAAGTTCTTGAACTCCAAGTTATTCCTCTATCCCCGTATCGACGATAGTTCGGAGAGCTACCGCAGCGAAGGAAAAGGCTCCTATTTTATGTTTAAAGAATGGTTCAGTCTGGGAGTAAATTACGCATTTTGACCTTCAGGGCGTCATGACGTGCACCGTTGATCCGCTTATAACGATCGGTTGATGTTTTCAATGTAATCCAATAATTCCCCACGTCCGGTTTTATCTTCTGAAGACGTGATGAAGTAAGGAGGAAGCTCTTCCCATTGCTCTTGCAATACCTTTAAATAATTGGAGATGGTGGAATGTAATTTGGTACGTGACGATTTGTCGGCCTTCGTGAACACGATGCTGAACGGGATTCCGTTCTCACCGAGCCATTCGATGAACTCCAGATCTATTTTCTGTGGTTCATGTCGCGAGTCGATAAGCACGAACAGATTGGTCATCTGTTCTCTCTTTAATATATAGTCCGAGATGATTTTTTGCAGTTTGGCTGTTTCCGTCTTGCTCCTTTTGGCATATCCGTATCCCGGCAAGTCCACCAAATACCATTGTCCGTTGATTAAAAAATGATTGATGAGCATGGTCTTTCCCGGTGTAGCCGATGTCTTTGCCAATTTTAGACGGTTGGCCAGCATATTGATCAGGCTGGACTTTCCTACGTTCGACCGTCCGATAAAAGCATATTCTGGCATTTGAGTTTCGGGACATTTCTCTACTGAAGAATTGCTGATGACGAATTCCGCTGTTTTGATTTCCATTGACTTCCTGTTTTTTTGTCGGCAAATATACGCTTTTCACTTGGGTTTTGGTTATCTTTGCACAAATTTATGGATTTTGAATATTAGATGAACCAACAATATCCTTCGGTATTATTAGAAAAGGCGGTGAACGAGTTTGCCAAATTGCCGGGCATAGGCTCGAAAACCGCCATGAGATTAGTTCTTTATCTATTAAGACAGGATGTACAGGCTGTGGAAAGTTTCGGTTATTCCTTGATTACGCTGAAACATGAAGTGAAATACTGTTCGGTTTGTCACAACCTGTCTGATACGGATGTTTGCAGTATCTGTGCGGACGCCCAACGGGATCATACGGTGGTTTGCGTTGTAGAGAACATACAAGACGTGATGGCCATCGAGAATACGCGACAATATAAGGGAGTATACCATGTATTGGGAGGCGTGATCTCTCCTATGGACGGCATAGGGCCTTCGGACTTGCAAATCCAGAGTCTTGTGGAGCGAGTGGCTCGCGGAGGAATTCTGGAAGTGATTTTGGCGCTGAGTCCTACGATGGAAGGAGATACCACCAATTTCTATATTTACAGAAAGCTGGAAGATACGGGGGTACGTATCACGGTCATTGCCCGAGGAGTGGCTCAAAACGATGAATTGCAATATACGGACGAGGTGACTTTAGGACGTTCTATCGTGAACCGTATTGCTTTTAGGGGGACCATGTGAGTGAGTGCGGAATGAAAGAGATGATAAAAATATTGAGATTGGAATTCTCATTCGTTTTTTTGTGGGCCGCTGTTCTGCTTGTCTTGTTTGAATCCGGTATATGGCCTTCCGGTGAACTGGCTGATGATGCGGCGGTTTGTTATAATCTCAGTGTCGTAGGTATTTTCATGGTCATTATCTTGATTCCCATGTCTTTGAAATTGATGTCCTTGCGGACGGTAAAAGCCTCGTTTGCGGCGGAAGATAGTGCCATTGTGGAGCGAAACTACCGTCGTTGGTGCGAAATTCGTATGGCCATATTGGCCGTAACCGGATGGACTAATCTGGTTTTTTATTATCTCACATTAGATTCTACCGGCGGTTTTTGTGCGCTTATTACAGCTTTGGCTCTGTGTTTTTGCTGGCCGTCGCAGGATAAGTTCGTTTATGAGACCCTTTCCCTTTCAGACGGAAAGGGACCGGAGGCCGAAAAGAAAGAGATTCCATGAAATTGTCCGTTGTCATTGTCAGCTATAATGTAAAGTATTACCTGGAGCAATGTCTTTTTTCTTTAAGAAAGGCAGGTCGTAGTCTGGATTCGGAGATATGGGTCGTCGACAATGCGTCGCATGACGGTACGGTGGAGTATCTGCGTTCCCGTTTTCCGGAAGTGCATTGGATGGAGAATGAGGAGAACGTAGGTTTTGCGCGGGCCAATAACATGGCCATCCGACAGGCCTCGGGCGAGTATGTGCTTTTATTGAATCCGGATACGTTTGTCGGTGAGCACACGGTGACGGGATGCCTCGATTTTCTGGATGCCCATCCTGAGGCCGGGGCTACGGGAGTGGCCATGTTGAAAGACGACGGCGGTTTTGCCTGGGAGTCACGCCGTGGTCTGCCTACTCCTTTTACCTCTTTTTGCAAGATGAGCGGTTTAGGCACGGTGTTTCCTTATTCCCGTCGTTTCGGCCGTTATTATATGAGATATCTGGCAACGGACGAAGTGCATGAGATCGAGGTAATCTCGGGAGCATTCAATATGCTTCGTCACACGGCATTGGATAAAATAGGCCTGTTGGATGAAGACTTTTTCATGTATGGCGAAGATATAGATTTATCTTACAGATTGTTACGAGGCGGTTATAAGAACTACTATCAACCCTTGCAGATATTGCATTATAAAGGAGAAAGCACGCATAAAAGTTCTTTCCGATACGTGCACGTCTTTTATAAAGCCATGCTGATCTTTTTCGACAAACATTATCGCCGCCACAACCGTTGGCTGACGCCTTTTATCTGTGGGGCAGTGGTGATGCGCGGACTGATCGATTTGTTTATTCGTCAGAAAGACCGGTTGATTCATCTCCTTAGAGGGCGTACGGATAGGGAAGTCGGCCGGACTTATTTGTTTTTGGGCCGGCCGGAGGCCATCGAGATGGTCTGTAAACTGGCGGTGGAGCATGATTTGCGGATGGATTTCGTGGCGGCGGATGCAACCGGCATGCCCGACGGCCATCATGATCCGTCGTTGTCGGCACGGCAATATGATTATGTCGTTTATGACGTCGGGGCGTACCGTTACGAACAGATCTTGAATTTGATTTCCCGTAAAGTGAAAGGGCGTCGGCCGAGATTGGGTACCTATTCCACGGATACACAGAAGCTCATTACTTTGACCCGGGTGTATTGAAGAAAACAAGAACGATATGGTGGTTACGGAGAACATACATTTACGGGCACTCGAACCGGAAGATTTGGAGTGGCTCTACCGTTTGGATAATGATGAACGGATCTGGGAATATGGTTTGTCCAATGTGCCGTATTCCCGCTACGTCTTGAAAACTTATTTGGAAACGTTGCGCAATGACATTTATCAGGACGGACAGTTGCGCATGGCCGTGACCTTGTCGGATGAAAAAACGGTGATAGGCTGTGTGGATCTTGTGAATTTCTCGCCCCGTCATTTGCGTGCCGAGATCGGAATCGTGATTTTTCCGGAGTATCGCCGCCGTGGTTATGCTTCCCGGGTCCTGCAAAAACTTCTTTCCTATGCCCGTGATTTTTTATTTCTTCATCAGGTCTATGCTGTGGTTTCCGAGAAGAACAAGGCCGCATTGGGGCTGTTTGTCAAATCGGGTTTTGAGGGTGGGGCTACGTTGACGGACTGGTTGCGCGACGAAAGGGAATGTTACGTGCCGGCCCGTGTGTTCAGTATGCTTCTGTAAGAGGCAGTATCCGGTCCACATTTTTCGATAGGAAGAAAAAGTGGACCTGTCGTTTGGTCATCTCGATAGTTTTGCCTACCTTTGTACTCGCTAAAGGAAAATCCCTTTTTCAGGGCTTCCGAAAGGTGCGTTAGTTCAGTTGGTTAGAATACATGCCTGTCACGCATGGGGTCACGGGTTCGAGTCCCGTACGCACCGCAGTTACATTTAAAGTCTCTTGAGAGTCAGCCGCTTTCGAGAGACTTTTCTTTTTAGTTTGTGCCGGCGGTGTTTTAAGGCCCTCCGAAAAGGGGAGACGCCGTAGCATTTCCGGATTTTCTCCTTTTTCTTTCCAATTAATGGCCTAAATCTTATAGGTGAAAGAAGAGGTTTTGCCTACTTTTGTCCGTGGAGCATCTTGTTTTAACCTTATCGAATCGAATATGATGAAAAGAAAAGCAATGGCAATCTTTTTCTCCTGGGTCGGCCTGACCGTCTGCGGAGAGGATTTGAAACTGTGGTATACTCAGCCGGCCCGGAACTGGACGGAAGCTTTGCCCATAGGCAATTCGCGTTTGGGCGCTATGGTGTATGGCGGGACGGAACATGAAGAACTGCAACTCAATGAGGAGACATTTTGGGCCGGAGCTCCGTATGACAATAATAATGCGAATGCGTTTTACGTGTTGCCCGTGGTAAGAAATCTGATTTTTAAGAAAGAAAACGAGGCGGCGCAGCGGTTGATAGATTCCAATTTTCTGACGCCGCGAAACGGGATGAGCTACCTGACGATGGGCAGTCTGTGGCTGGACTTTCCCGGTCACGGAAATTCCCGTTCGTTTTATCGGGAGCTGGATTTGGAGACCGCCACGGCGACCACTCGTTACGAAGCGGACGGCGTAACTTATACCCGGACGGTTTTTGCCTCGTTTGCCGACAGCGTGATTGTCATGAGGCTGCAAGCAGACCGGGCCGGACAATTGGCTTTCCGACTGAGATACGACAGCCCTTTGGTACATGAAGTCCGGACAGATCGCGGCACATTGCTCATCACCTGTATGGGAAAAGATCAGGATGGTGTGAAAGCTGCGCTCAGGGCCGAATGTAGAGTGCGGGTGCAAACGGACGGCACGGTGCGGGATTCAGCCCGAAGTCTGGAAGTGTCGGGAGCCACTGAGGCCGTTCTCTATCTTTCGGCGGCCACCAATTACGTGAATTATCACGACGTGAGCGGAGATGCTTCGGCACGTGCCGGGAGAATGCTGGAAAAGGCGATGCAAGTGTCTTACCGTAAAGCTCTCGAACGCCACGTGTCCCTCTATCGTTCCTGGTTCGACCGTGTCCGTCTGACGCTGGGACGGGAAGAGGCTCCTCGTCAGGAAACCCCTCTGCGCATTCGGGATTTCGGTCGGGGGCATGACGAGGGACTTGCCGCCTTGCTGTTCCAATACGGTCGTTATCTGCTGATTTCTTCTTCCCGCCCGGGCGGGCAACCGGCTACGTTGCAGGGCATCTGGAACAACAGTACGGAGGCGCCCTGGGACAGCCAATATACGATCAATATCAATACGGAAATGAATTATTGGCCTTCGGAGGTAACCCACCTGAGCGACACGCATGAACCGTTGTTCTCCATGTTGGAGGATTTGTCCGTGACGGGGGCCAGGACCGCCCGCGACATGTACGGTTGCCGGGGATGGATGGCCCATCACAATACGGACCTGTGGCGCGCGTGCGGGGTGGTGGACTATGCCGCGGCGGGCATGTGGCCCGACGGAGGGGCGTGGTTGGCACAACATCTGTGGCAACATTACCTTTTCACCGGCGATCGGGATTTCTTGCAACGCTATTATCCGGTTTTGAAAGGTACGGCGCAATTTTATCTGGATTTCCTTGTGGAACATCCTATATATCATTGGTGGGTGGTCGTTCCTTCGGGTTCTCCCGCGCACGGGCCCGTCACTGCGGGGCGCACCATGGACAATCAGATCGTTTTCGATGCTTTGTACAATACCTTGCAGGCTTCCCGTATCGTAGGCGAAGCCCGGACTTTTCAGGATTCCCTGACCCGGATGCTGGACCGCTTGCCTCCCATGCAGATTGGTCGGAACGGACAGTTACAGGAGTGACTGGAAGATGTGGACGATCCTACGGACGAGCATCGCCACATATCGCATCTTTACGGGTTATATCCGAGCAACCAGATTTCCCCGTTTTTATATCCCGGACTTTTTCCATGCGGCCCGCGTCACGTTGGAGCAGCGCGGCGACCAGGCTACAGGATGGAGCATCGGGTGGAAAATCAACTTTTGGGCACGGATGTGGGACGGGAATCATGCTTACCGTCTGATCCGTAATCTGCTCCGGTTGCTGCCGAGCGATGCCGAGGCGGCGGACTATCCCGACGGACGTATGTATTCCAATATGTTCGATGCCCATCCTCCGTTCCAGATCGACGGGAATTTCGGTGCGACGGCGGGTATTGCGGAGATGCTTTAGCAGAGCCACGACGGGGCCGTGCAGTTTCTGCCCGCCTTGCCGGACAACTGGCGCGAGGGAAGTGTGAGCGGTCTGTGCGCCCGTGGAAGTTTCGAGGTGGATATGGAGTGGACGGAAGGACGTTTGTACAAGGCTAAGGTGCTTTCCCGTTTTTGGGGGGACGCTGCGCATACGTTCTTACGTCCCTTTGCTAGGGAGGGGATTGCGGAAAGCGTCGGGAAAATGTCCGAACGTTTTATTGGAGCGGCCGGACATCAAAACTCCTTTAGGTCTCTCGAAACATCCGGTTGGTGAGGATACTTTACCTGTGGTGTATGAGTACGATATGGATACCCGAAGGGGGAAATCATACGAATTCCGGGCTGATTTATCTGACATTTTGTCAGCGAGATAATCGGGCGGACCCGTGCAAAAGAGCGCAATCAGCTTTGTTTTTTGCCTGAATACTGCATAATTATACGTCGTATAGGGCGTATATACTCTTTTTATCTGCATATATGCATGATGAAGTGCGGAGATTTTTTTGCCGACTACCGCCAATCGGGAGAACGATCTCCGCACATTTTTTCTTATCGGTCCGCATGAGAGTGAAAAAACAGAGGCGAATGTGCGGATTTTCGGACTTTTAAGGGCTTTTCAGGTGCTATTTGCTCTCTTTTTGTGCAAGGTTTGCCCATAGCACAATGTCATGAATTCCGGATTCTGGCTGACTGCCGATTGAAAGATCGGCGCAACCGGTGAAACTTCGGCTTTTTTTTTGACAGTTTATCCTCGGGCGGGGCTTTCTTTTTTTCTTGAAGCGGATGGGCGTGGGTGGATAATTGAGCCTGTCCGTCGGATCGGGAGGCGAATACGCGAATCTCGGCCGGGTGAGGTGTGACAGATTGTCAGGTCAGGGAGAATAGACAAAGCTCGCCCCGTGTCATGCCGGCTGGAGGATACGGGACGGGCTTTTAGGTTTTTTATTTCGTTCGGATTATAGGGTCTTGGCGTTGCCGAACGGGAAATTGATTCCGATGTTGAGGTTCATATTGGCACGGTTCACCGGGATGCCTTGCGGCGTAATCTTGAAGAACTGGTGATTGCTTCCTAAGAAGAGGTTGAACCCTTTGACGTGGACGTTGGCCACCCATCCGAATGATGAGCCGAAGGAGGAAATGGCGTAGCTGATGGAAGCGTCGAAACATTTCACAGGGGCCACATTGGCCGAGAAACGACC
>JAJPYK010000077.1:28170-34232 GCA_021205005.1 Paraprevotella sp.
ATATTGTCCCTGTATACGGGTGGATTCCAGAAATCCGAATTTCAGTTTGTCGTAATAAGGCAGCGTATAGAGCGCACCTAAGTTCAATGTCGCGCCCAATGCCTTGGCATGCCGTCCTTTTCCGTTTGATTTGAGTTGGAAGAGGTCTTCCAGATCATCTTTCAGGTTGTCGATCTGGTCTTCAATGGAAGTCTTGCCTTGTTCGGATGCCGTATGTGAATCGTAAGGGATGTCCTTGAAACCGTCGAATTCCCACGGTTCCATCATCATTCCTGCCCGTGTGGCATCCTTGTAATTGATCCATCCCAAATCGAGTATGGCGGCTGAAAGTTGCAGGTCGGGGCGCAGTTGATAAGTGGCTCCGAGATCGAAAGCCATGCCGAATCCGCTGATGATGTTGCCGGAATCGAAGTCGATATTGTCGACGTCCAGTTCTTCCGTTTCCTTCCGTGTGGTCGCTCCGTTTTCGGTTTCTTCCCTGACTTTGGTCTTGGTCGGAATGTCGATCATGCCGGCCGAGGAAAGTTTACCGTTGCCGGACACCATCCATTTGTCGTCGGACATGACCACTTTCATATCATTGACGTGGAAGTCCGCATTGTACATACCCAGAAGGAATTTCATCTTTGCGCCTACATTGAGCTTGTCGGTGATTTTGCGCGAGTGCCCGAATGCCAGTTCCAGGTAGTTGTTGGTGTAGGCACCGAGGTCTTTCAGATTATATTCCGTGTAGTCTCCGTCCATGCCTGTCTTGAGGAAAGAGAAAAGATCCTTGGGCAGATTCATCCGGATGCCGCTCTTGAGGGAAACGTCTATGGTGTTGAATCAGCCAAAAGCGAAGAATCCCGCCGAGAGCAGCGTGGCATCGATATCCGCGTTGATGCGGTTACGATTTTTCAGGTCGTTCAGGAAGTCATGGGCATCCACGCTTTCGTTCATGAACGTGGTCAGGCCTCCGTCTGCCTTTTTGTATATGAAATCGGATACGCCTATATTCGATTGCAGGCCGAGGTTGAAGTTGCCGAGTATCGGCATGCCGATATAACCCCGTTCCGAAGCGAATGCGGGGTTCATTTGATGACGGTAGGTATATCCCTCAAGGAAATAAGCCGAACGCAGATCGGTTTGAGCTACGGCGGAAAGGGTGGGCAAGGATGCGGCCCAAAGCAGGGATACCGCTATTTTATATTTTCTTTTCATGACGTCGTTGTTGTAATGATGGGGAAATTAGTTCAAGTCTACTTTAATGCCGTTTTTCACTCTCAGTCGGATGTCTGTCAGACGGAGTGTCATGTTTTCGTTCAACGTGACATCCTGGTATTCGTCTTTGGGTACATCGGCTTCAAAACGGATGATGAGGCCGTCGAGGTCTTTCATTACTCCGTTTTCGCAGGTGATTTCGAGTTGCAGATTACTTTCTGTGGCTTGCAGGTCCGATCCCGTAGTCCGTTCTCCGGCTGCGATTTCGTTTTGCAACGGAGTGACTTTTACGTTAGGATAGATTTGCCCGTCCTTGTCTATGGCGTCGGCCGAGAGTCTGAAGTTGAGCGGAATGCCGTTTTCTGCCTTCAGTTCCACTATGGCCTGTTTGATGCTGATGTCTTTGAGATCACTTGACCAGTCGTTCAGGGTGTCCTTGTAGACGATATGCAGGTTGTCTCCGAAACTCAACGGGGCGTTCATCTCGTAGAGTGTCCTGATCTGGTAGTCGGCTCCGTAGCGTCCCAAGTTGATGTCGCAGGCCTTGCCGAGTGCACGGGCTTCGACGTTGGTCAGTTTGATCTCATCGGGAATTTGCCGCATCATATTATACAGGTGGTCGCCCAATACGATGTTGTATGCGTGCGCCTGCGGGTTGACGACGTCCGGTATGGCTGTGCGTGAGAGATAATAGGTGGACGTAGTCTGACTGTATGCTGTGATTCTCTGTCCGTTGTCGGGTTCGTTCAGGTCTTGTCCTATGGAAAAGCCGTAAGTTTCTCCTCCGTCCTTCATCGTGATCATGTCGGCCTTCATGTTGACGTCGGCCGGACTTCCGTTGGTCAGGATCAGTTTGATATAGGGGTTGGTCAGGTCCAATTGGGTTTCGTTGTTTTTCAGAAATTCGGGTACGCCGTTTACGGTAATCGGGTCCACCTCTACGTTAATGTTCGGGTCCACGATGCCCTTGATGTCGTTTAATACGACCTCGGGCACTTCGGCGTCATTGATCAGAATCGCCTGAGACGCTTCCGTTTGCGTAGACTGAATGGAAGCTTTTCCGCGGGCGATAATGTCGGTCTTCAGATAGAAATGTCCGCGTTCATACAAGCCTTGTCCCTGTGCCGTCGGGAATTTCTGCAAACGTGTGAAGCGGATGGGCACGCGCAAGATTTCTCCTCTCCGTATGGTTTGGTCCTTTTTGAAGCGTATGGTCTGGCGTCCGGCATTATTGTCCACAATTTCGTAGTTGTCGGGATCTTCCACCTCGAACACGAGCGTATTGGGTTCGTTTTGTCCTTCCATGAGGAGTTCGAGGGTAAAACCGGCTTTTAGGGTGAGTTGCGACGCATTACTGCTGCTCGGATCATAGGACAAAGTCAGATTGGAACTGAAATCTACTTCCGCGGATTCTACCGACAGTAAGTCCTGAGTGACGTCGTCTTTGGAAAATGTGAAATTCATTTTGACGTCTTCCACGAGGGTTTCCACTTCTTGTCCGAGGGTGGTCGGCGCATCGAAATCGAGCACGGTCCTTGTAGAGTTGCTTTTCGTATTGGAGACAACCACGGGGTCGATGTGCACATCGGTATCGGTGCTGTCGGCCTTGTTCAGTACGTAATTTCCCATGCCGTCGGGTTTCAGGATGCTTCCTCATCCAAATCCATGATGTCGGCCAGCGTGAATTCTTCTGTGGAGCTTCCCGGAATGCTCAGGTTTCCTCCTACGGTAATGGTCATGTCGATGTCCTTGGTCAGATCATAGCTTTCGTCGATACACGCGATGAAAAGGAACGGCGAAAATGCCACAGCCAATAAGGACGTTTCAAAGTGTTTTCGTTTTCTCATAATGTTGATATTAAAAAGATGATAGTTTCATGTATGTATTAGTGCATTCTCATGTTGATTCTTTGAAATAGTTTAATTTCCTGCAAATGTATGTAAAATAATTCATTCCGATTGCATGTATATGTATATTTTCTATGGAATATGACTTTTTTTATTGTAAAGGTGAGCGAAAGGGGGGGTTCATTTTTTTCGTCATATAGTCGTAAATCGGGCTTTTTTGCTTAACTTTGCAAGCAAAGTATTTATTCTAAACGGTTACAAATAAGTAGATATGTCCATTTCATTCTTTAGAACTCCCGGCGGGAGTATCATCGCCACAGAGGCAGATCATCGGTTGAGTGCCGATGAAATTGAAAAGTTGTGTTGGCTATATGGCGGCGCAACGCCGGTAAACGAAAGCGGTTTGACGGGTTGGTTTGTGGGGCCGCGTCGCGAGATGATTACTCCGTGGAGTACGAATGCCGTTGAGATCACTCAAAATATGAGCCTCAGCGGTATTTCTCGTATCGAAGAATATTTTCCCGTGGAGAGCGGGCAGGCCGATCACGACCCCATGTTGCAACGGATGTATAAGGGGTTGGATCAAGGCATCTTTACTGTGGACATCCAGCCTGCCCCTATTCAGTATATTGATAATCTGGAGGAGTATAACGAAAAGGAAGGCTTGGCCTTGTCTCCCGAAGAAATCGACTATCTGCATCAGGTGGAGGGGCAATTGGGGCGTAAGCTGACCGATTCCGAGGTATTCGGCTTTGCCCAGATCAATTCGGAACATTGCCGGCATAAGATATTCGGAGGCACATTCATCATCGACGGCAAGGAAATGGAATCCTCGTTGTTCCAGATGATCAAGAAGACGACAAAAGAAAATCCGCATAAGATCATTTCGGCATATAAAGACAACGTGGCTTTTGCCCAAGGCCCTGTGGTGGAACAATTCGCTCCCAAGGAGCATTCCACGTCCGACTATTTTGTGATTAAGGACATCGAGTCCGTGATTTCGATAAAGGCCGAGACACATAATTTTCCCACAACCGTGGAACCGTTCAACGGCGCATCCACGGGTACGGGCGGCGAGATCCGCGACCGTATGGGCGGTGGGGTCGGTAGTTGGCCGATAGCCGGGACGGCCGTGTACATGACTTCGTATCCCCGCACGGATGAAGACCGTGACTGGGAGGACATACTCCCCGTGCGCAAATGGTTGTACCAGACGCCGGAGCAGATTCTGATCAAGGCTTCGAACGGTGCTTCCGATTTCGGTAACAAGTTCGGGCAACCGTTGATTGCCGGTTCTGTCCTGACCTTTGAACACCAGGAGAACGGCGAACGTTACGGCTATGACAAAGTGATCATGATGGCCGGTGGCGTGGGCTATGGTACTAAGCGCGACTGTCTGAAAGGCACTCCGCAAAAAGGCAACAAGATTGTGGTGGTCGGCGGAGATAACTATCGCATCGGATTGGGAGGCGGCTCGGTGTCTTCGGTCGACACGGGGCGTTATTCTTCGGGTATAGAGTTGAATGCCGTACAACGGGCCAATCCGGAGATGCAAAAGCGGGCCAATAACTTGGTGCGTGCTTTGTGCGAGGAGGATGTAAATCCCGTAGTCTCCATTCACGACCATGGTTCGGCAGGGCATGTCAACTGTTTGTCCGAGCTGGTGGAGGAATGCGGCGGACTGATCGACATGACTCAGTTGCCGATCGGCGACAAGACCCTTTCGTCCAAGGGGATCATAGCCAACGAATCTCAGGAGCGCATGGGATTGCTGATTCAGGAAGAACATATCGAACACGTGCGCAAGATTGCGGAACGCGAGCGGGCTCCGATGTATGTGGTCGGCGAAACAACGGGCGATGCCCACTTTGCTTTCCAGCAGGGAGACGGAGTGCGACCGTTCGATCTGGACGTGGCGCAGATGTTCGGCCATAGTCCGAAAACTTATATGCGCGACAATACGGTGGAACGTAAGTATGAGAATGTAACTTACGACGAAGCCCGGCTGAATGAATACGTGGCCCGCGTGCTGCGTCTGGAGGCGGTGGCTTGCAAGGATTGGTTGACGAATAAGGTAGACCGCTCCGTTACCGGAAAGGTGGCGCGCCAACAATGTCAGGGAGAGATACAGTTGCCTTTGAGCGATTGCGGTGTCGTGGCTTTGGATTACCGCGGAAAGGCGGGTATCGCTACGGCCATCGGACACGCCCCTCAGGCCGGCCTGGCCGATCCGTCAGCCGGTTCGGTCCTTTCCGTGGCCGAATCTTTGACCAATATCGTGTGGGCTCCGTTGAGCGAAGGCTTGGATAGCGTGTCGCTTTCCGCCAATTGGATGTGGCCTTGCCGTTCACAGCAGGACGAAGATGCCCGTTTGTATCAAGGCGTGCAAGCCTTGTCTGATTTTTGTTGCGCACTGGAGATCAACGTGCCTACGGGGAAGGATTCCTTGTCCATGAGTCAGCAATATCCGGGCGGAGAGAAAATTATTTCTCCGGGTACGGTGATTGTGAGTGCGGGAGGCGAGATGAACGATGTGAAGAAAGTAGTTTCTCCCGTCATGGTGAACAAGGCCAAGAGTACATTTTATCATATTGATTTCAGTTTCGACGATTTGCGTCTGGGCGGTTCAGCCTTTGCGCAGTCTCTGAACAAGATAGGTTCCGATGTCCCTACATGCAAAAATCCCGAAGACTTCCGTGATGCGTTCAATGCCGTGCAGACTTTGGTGAATAAAGGTCTGATATTGGCCGGTCATGATATTTCGGCCGGAGGATTGATTACGACACTGCTCGAAATGTGTTTCGCCAATGTGGAGGGCGGAATGGAAGTATCTCTCGACCGTTTCCGCCACAGCGACATCGTGAAGATCCTTTTGGCTGAGAATCCGGGTGTGGTCGTGCAGATTGCCGATAAGAACAAAGCCGAGTTCAAGAAGGTCATGGACGAAGCCGGCGTGGGCTATATGAAGTTAGGTCATCCTACGGACGAACGGCTCATCCAGGTGACAAAAGATGG
>JAJPYK010000077.1:34267-37807 GCA_021205005.1 Paraprevotella sp.
TATCAATTCGGCATTGATTATTTGCGTGACGTATGGTTCAGTACCTCTTATCTGCTCGACCGTAAGCAGAGTTTGAACGGCTGCGCCAAGGCACGCTTTGAGAATTATAAGATGCAGCCGCTGGAGATGGTGTTCCACAAGGAATTTACCGGGAAGCTGTCTCAATATGGACTGGACCCGGATCGTCGCACGTCTTCGGGCATCAAGGCCGCCATTATCCGTGAGAAAGGTACGAACGGCGAACGCGAAATGGCCTATTCTCTCTATCTTGCGGGATTTGATGTGAAGGACGTGATGATGACGGACTTGGTCAGCGGACGGGAGACTTTGGCAGAAGTCAATATGATTGTCTTCTGCGGAGGGTTCTCCAATTCAGATGTGCTGGGATCGGCCAAAGGATGGGCCGGAGCATTTCTCTATAATCCGAAAGCCAAAGCTGCGCTCGACAATTTCTATGCCCGCGAAGATACGCTGTCGTTGGGTATCTGCAACGGATGTCAGTTGATGGTGGAACTGAATCTGATCAATCCGGAACTGGAAAAGAAAGCCCGTATGTTGCATAACGACTCCCATAAGTTTGAGTCTGCATTCGTGGGGCTGACCATTCCGATGAACCGCAGTGTGATGTTCGGCTCGTTGAGCGGTGATAAATTGGGCATCTGGGTAGCCCACGGCGAAGGCAAGTTCTCATTGCCATATCCGGAGGAGCAGTATAATGTGATAGCCAAGTACAGTTACGAGGCTTATCCGGGAAATCCGAACGGATCGGATTACAGCGTGGCCGGTATTTGCAGTGCCGACGGTCGCCATTTGGCCATGATGCCCCATTTGGAACGTGCCATCTTCCCATGGCAAAACGCATGGTATCCTGCCGATCGGCATGATGATGAGATTACTCCCTGGATGGAGGCGTTCGTCAATGCACGTAAATGGGTGGAGGCACACAAACGATCATAATATGTAGTAAGCAGGAAAAGGACTGTGTGTGAGCATACGCAGTCCTCGTCCTGCGGTTATCTACTTTCTTATAAGGAGAGGAAACATGAATATTCTGTGGAGCAGTTTTTGCACGTTTTTTCGTATCGGTTTGTTTACCATAGGAGGAGGTTATGCCATGATTCCTTTGATAGAAGCCGATGTGGTGGACAAACGCGGTTGGGTGAAGCGCGATGAATTTCTCGATCTCATGGCTATCGCGCAGAGTTGTCCCGGTATTTTTGCCGTGAACATGGGTATTTTCATCGGTTACAAGTTGAAAGGCATACTTGGCAGTCTGGCTTGTGCCTTAGGTACGATACTTCCTTCTTTTTTAATTATTCTGATCATTGCCCTGTTTTTTCAACAATTCCGCGACAATGCCACCGTGCAGAGCATCTTTAAAGGCATACGTCCGGCCGTGGTAGCTCTGATTGCCGCGCCTACGTTCAAGATGGGGAAAAGTGCCAAGATCGGGATGACCAATATCTGGATTCCGGTTGTCGGGGCACTTTTGATTTGGTTGTTCGGCGTGTCTCCCATATACATTATTATCATAGCCGGGTTGGGCGGTTATCTCTATGGCCGTTATATCAAACCCTCGGACAGTAAATCGTAGACTTATGTGGTGGTTATATTTGAAGCTTTTTTATAGCTTTTTCAAGATCGGTTTGTTCGGTTTTGGCGGAGGCTATGCTATGATCTCCTTGATTCAGGGCGAAGTGGTGAACCGTTATCACTGGTTGACGAGCGGCCAGTTTACGGACATCGTTGCTATTAGCCAGATGACACCAGGCCCTATCGGAATCAATTCGGCCACGTATGTCGGCTATACGAGCATCGTCAATGCGGGATACGGACATCAATGGGGCGTCTTGGGCAGTGCGATTGCCACGTTTGCCGTGGTTTTACCTTCTTTTATCCTCATGCTATTGATCAGCAAGTTTCTGATGAAGTACAAGGACCATCCTGTGGTGGAGCATGTGTTTCAGGGGTTGCGTCCGGCGGTGGTGGGACTATTGGCCGCTGCGGCTTTATTGCTTCTCACGCCTGAGAACTTCAGTACGCCGGATAATCCTTGGCAGTTCTACATCAGCATTTTCCTCTTTGTCTTTGCTTTCATCGGCAGTTTGGTTTATAAAATAAATCCCATCAAACTCATCTGTCTGTGCGGTCTGGCAGGATGGTTGTTGTTTTGAATAAAAAAAGAATAGACGATTATATGGATACGTTGCTTCCTTATGCCTTATTGTGCTTCACTTCGCTGTTCACCATCACGAGTCCATTCGGTACGATGCCGGTCTTTCTCACGATGACTCAGTCGTTGAATGAGAAAGAGCGCAAGGCCGTGATTACGCGCGCTACGCTGGTGGCTTGCGGGGCCTTACTTTTGTTTGTCCTGTTCGGACAGTTCCTTTTAAAATTTATCGGAATATCTACAAACGTATTCCCTAACTTGGGATGCATAATAATTTTCCGAATCGGTTTTAACAATTTGCAAGCCCGTTACACTCCGATGAACTTGAGGAAAGAAGAAATCAAGGAATACGCCAAAGACGTTTCTGTGACTCCGTTGGGCATTCCGCTATTGTGCGGTCCGGGCGCCATTGCCAATGCCATCGTATTGATGCAGGAGGCCGATACGTTGAGTATGAAAGCCACGCTGGTGGCTATGATCATATTGGTCTACTTGGTCACTTTCTTCATTCTGAGAGGAGCCGGCCGTTTGGTGAAAGTCCTCGGAGAGACGGGGAACAATGTGATGATGCGTCTTATGGAATTGATTCTGATGGTGATTGCCGTGGAGTGTTTCGTGAGCGGTGTCCGTCCCATTCTGATCAACATCCTACATGCGCGATAACATTATATCCTTTTGTAAATCAATTCATCCGGCCGTTTCCTGTCTGAGAGTCTCAGGAAACGGCCGGATGTGGTTTATCTGTGATGCCGGGCGCGTCAAGCTACCGGCAAATCGAATCAGTTGAAATAATAGATGAAGATAGCTGTGCCTTCCAATGCTTTTTTTCCGGTTTCTTTGATGTCCATCGTGAACCGGATTTCGGCTTTCACTGCGCCGCGCAGATTTGCCAGCGACTGAAGTTTAGTGCTCAGACGCACGCTTTGTCCGCTGAGGACCGCCTGTCCGAACTTCATTTTGTCGATACCGTAATTGATCATCATTTTCAGGTTGTTCACTTCGATGATCTGGTTCCACAGATAGGGCAGGAGGGACAACGTGAGGTAGCCGTGCACGATGGTGCTTTTGAACGGGCTTTCCGCTTTGGCGCGTTCCACGTCCGTATGGATCCACTGATGGTCCAACGTCGCGTCGGCAAAAAGGTTGATGCGTACCTGATCCACTTTCAGGTATTCTGACTCGCCTAAGTTTTGGCCTACATACTTCTCAAAGTCTTCGTAAGAATTGATCACTAATTTACTCATGTTTCTTGCGAGTTTGGTTGCTGTTATTCATTAATCATGAGCAAATATATGGAATAAAGCATTCATGTGCAACATTCTATTTGTTTTTTTAAAGAAATAGAGGACTTCACGGCGGTTTTCTTG
>JAJPYK010000290.1 GCA_021205005.1 Paraprevotella sp.
TCACGGACGTGGCCGACCGGTTGGGCATGGAATGCTATGTGGTGGGCGGATACGTGCGCGATCTTTTTTTGGAACGTCCCTCCAAGGACATTGATGTGGTGACGGTGGGGAGCGGCATTAAGTTGGCCCGCGCTTTGGCCGAAAAGCTCGGGCGGGGAGCGCACCTGAGCGTATTCAGTAATTTCGGTACGGCACAGGTCCAGTTCCGGGGACATGAAGTGGAGTTCGTGGGCGCACGTAAGGAGAGTTACAGCAGGGATTCGCGCAAGCCTGTGGTGGAGGACGGTACGTTGGAAGACGACCAGAACCGCCGTGACTTTACCATCAATGCCATGGCCGTATGCCTGAATCGGGCGCGTTTGGGTGAATTGGTAGACCCCTTTGACGGGGTGTGGGATCTGGAGGACCGCCTGATTCGCACGCCTCTCGATCCGGACGTGACCTTTAGCGACGACCCTTTGCGCATGATGCGCTGTGTGCGTTTTGCCACCCAACTGAATTTCCACATAGATGAGGAAACGTTCGATGCGCTGGAGCGCAACCGCGAGCGTATCGGCATCATTTCGCGCGAGCGCATCTCCGATGAGTTGAACAAGATCATGAAGACGCCTACGCCTTCCAAGGGTTTTGTGGAGCTGTCGCGTTGCGGCCTTCTGCCGCTCATCTTTCCGGAGCTTTCGGCGATGGAAGGGGTGACGAAAGTGAACGGCCGCGCCCATAAGGACAACTTCTATCATACGCTGGAGGTGCTGGACAACGTATGTCGCCGCTCGGATAACCTGTGGCTGCGTTGGGCCGCGTTGCTCCACGACATCGGCAAACCCCGTACGAAACGGTACGACCCCGTGGTGGAATGGACTTTTCATAACCACAATTTCGTCGGGGTGAAAATGGTGGCCGACATTTTTCGGCGGATGAAGTTACCCATGAATGAGAAGATGAAGTACGTGCAGAAATTAGTGGAACTGCACATGCGTCCTATCGTGATTGCCGACGAGGAGGTGACGGATTCGGCCGTGCGTCGTTTGCTTTTCGAGGCCGGTGACGATATTGAGGACTTGATGACGCTTTGCGAGGCGGACATCACCTCGAAGAATGCCCAGCGTAAGCAACGTTTTTTGGATAATTTCAAATTGGTGCGTCAGAAGTTGGTGGATCTGGAGGAGCGCGACCGCGTGCGCAATTTCCAGCCTCCGGTGACCGGAGAGGAGATCATGACGGTGTTCGGTTTGCAACCCTGTCGGGAGGTGGGCAGTCTGAAGAGCGCCATCAAGGATGCCATTCTCGACGGGGCGATACCCAACGAGCACGATGCCGCCTTTGATTTCATGCTCCAAAGGGCGAAAGCGATGGGGCTTACGCCTGTGGGCGAACAATGCTGACGGCAGGTCCGTTTTTCAATCTGCGGAGATTGATTTCTCAATCTGCGGCAAACGATTTTTCAATCTGCGGAGAAAAATTTTCCGATCTGCGCCGAACGTTTTCCGAGTAGTTCCAGTACGTTTCTGACTATGGCGGTTTGCCGTGGACGGATGGAGATATAAAAATGCTCCGTTCCCTTTCCGGTGTCTGTACGACCGGTGGGGAACGGAGTATTTTCGTAGGGGGAGGGGAGTCTGGACAGGCTCATCGGGTGAGCGAGAAACGCAGACTGAAACCGAAATCCTGCGTGATGGTAGGATAAGAGTTGGACGACAGCAGCGGCTGGTTGCGCTGGCGGTCGTAATAGAGACTGAACGTGACGTAACGGCTCATGGTGTAGTCTGCGCTGAAAGAGGCTTTGATGGCCTTGTTTCCGCTGGTAGCCTCGGAGAGCGACGTCTGGATATTGCGTGTGATGGCATCTTGGTTACGGAACGAGAAGTCGAAACGCAGGTTCAGGTCGTGACTGATGACGCGGCTGTTGGTCTTCTTGTTTGTCGTGCTGCGGCTGGCATTGCGGTTGTTGGCCGTGCTGCTCGTCTTTATGCCACCGCCGTTGTTGCCGGCCGCTTTTTTCCTTTTTCCGCCGAATATCGACGAGAATTTGAAATCGTTGATCTTATATCCCCATCCTACCACGAAGTCGTTGCTGCAAGCCTCGTTCAACTGCGCGGCGGTCATGCTCAGGGTCAGTACGCGCGTTTTGCGGTACTCCACTTTGAACGTCATGTTATTGTTCAGGGTCATGTCCAGTCCGGCCAGCGGTGCGAAAGCCTCGTTGATCGAAACGCTGCTGATGTCGTACATACTGCTGGGGATAATGGAATTGTCGGTGGTATTCTGTATGAATCCCAGGCCGCCCATGTATTCCATCCAACTGCTGTACGTGTTGTATGCTCCGATGGAGTATACGCTCTTGTAAGAGTGATTGAGGGTGACGCTCTTGAAGTGGTCCCTGATCCACGGCAGGTAGACCAGTCCTTTGTAGGACACACTCCAGTTGGGCAGCATCCGGGCCAGGCTGGGGAAGATGTCGAGCGGCGATTTGATGTTGCTTCCTCCTGTGTAGGCGGCCAGGAAGGCGGGGATCATCACGTCGGACGAGTATTTGTCCACGGTACCGTTGGCCGGATCGAATTTGCCGTGAAGCCCCGTGGCCTCCGGATAGACAGCGTTGGCATAGCGTGCTTCCACCCGTTGCTGGAAGGTGTTCAGGTATTGCTGGAAACGGGAGAAGGTTTTGCTGCTGTATCCGTTGCTGGCGTCTCCGCGGCTTTCAAAAGCCGATTTGATGGAGATGGTGGTCATGGTGAAACTTCCGCTTTGCGTGGTGGGCATTCCGGCATACATATATTGTATGCTCTTGTTGCTGTTCACCGTCCGGCTGGCCGACAAGTCGATTTTCAGGTCGGGTATCGGTTCGAGCGTAGCCTTGATTTGCAAGTCCTCCATGGCGTTGGTCGTGGCCGGCGTGCTGATGCTGTCGTTGTTGAGCAGCCATCCGCGTTCGTTGGCCTTGTCGATATAGCTGTCTCCGGTGAAGCCGAACGCGAAGTCGAGTCCCGGTTGCATGCTTCCGCCCATACGTTGACCGAGCATGTCGCCCACATTGGGTAGGAAGCCCGGCAGCGACATGGCGTAGGTATTGCGGTAGCTGACGCTGACATTGCGCACCATCATCAGGAAGCGTGTGGCTCCTTGCAGGTAGGGATACCAGGGTTGGTCTTTGGCCTTGGCTTTGGCCATGACGTTGACTCTCAGTTTAATGCTGTCCAAGTTGAGGATTCGTATTTTGTTCTTGTCCAATTTCTTGTATTGGATGGGATAACGGTGTCCGGCGGAATCCACGGCCGTGACCCGTATTCGTTTGCTTTGCTGGTTGTGGGTCAGGTCTACTGTCGTATCGGGGTTCATGATGACTTCTCAGGAAAATCCTTTGAATCTGGTGTTATTCACCTTGGCGTTAGCCGTACCCTTGGCGTTGTCGGCCGGTTTTTGGCTCGGATTGCCCTTCTCGTCTTTATTTTGTCCGTTCTGGTTTTGTGCCGCGGCCTCCTTCGCTCTTTTGGCCTGCGCTTTTTCGCGGTTGCTCTTGTCTTTGGCTTTCTGTCGCTCGGCGGAGGAGAATTTCTTGTTGACTTCTTTCAGGAAGGGGGAGAAATTATACAGCGTTTCCAGATCGAAGCGTCCGTTTACGGTGACGGCACGCTGGTTCGTGATGGTATTGCCGTAAGAAGATCCGTCTTCCAGCTCCATGCCGCGCTCCCAGGAATAGTCGGCGGTGTAATTGCCGTCGGCCGCGATCCAGGAGAAACACGGGATCTTGTCGAACGGCACCTTGTAGGATGCCGTGAAGTCCTGCTGATAGTCAAGCGGGGTGCCGAAGCCTTTGATGCTATGCCATACGGAGTCTTTCCAAGCTGCGTATTGGTCGGCATAGAGATCTTTGTTCACCGGTACGTTAGGCTCTTCTATTTCGGCATGTGTGGCCGAGTTGAACGTGAAATGCAGGTTTTTGGTCAGGTCCCATTTCAGGCTGAAATCCCGGTTCCATAGAAATTCGTTGGAGAAGGACAGCGGGAGCGACATGGGGTCTTCCAGATTGTCGATGTCACGTTCCTGGTATTCATAATAGTTGCGCAGGATGTTCGTGTCGAAGCTGATGCTTTGCGGCAGGTAATTGAGGTTCTGGTCGCGGATGATGTCCCACCATTTGCTTTTGCTCTTGATTCGTTTCTTGAACGGCTCGAAGGGCTTGTATTCCGGCGAGTAGCTGTAATTGAATGATCCGTTCCAGTTTTTCTCCGTTTCCCATGCTGTGGTCTCCCCCGTCTTGTTGGATTCGCTGTAAGAGTAGCTGACCGAGAAGTTAGCCGGGTCATAGGGCATGGGGTGCTTGGGCGTGGCCACGTTGAACTTCACGTTGCTCAGACTGAAGTTCTTGTTGGTGGTCTTCGTCGTAGTCAGGCTCGTCAGGGATTCTTTTTCGTGTTTCGTCGTGCAGGCGTCCAGTGCGTCTTTCAGCAGCATGTCCGTGTCGAGCGGATTATATTTCGGCTTGATGACTTCCTTGTTGTACGAGTAATAGATGGGTGCCGTGAAGTGAATCTTTTCCGGCAGGAGTTTACCCAATTCAAAGTTGGTGGTAATGCTGTAATTGTACGTATCTTCCAGATTGCGCTCGCTTACGGCATCTTCTATCCCTCCGAATCCGGCCGTTTCCATGTGTCCGGTCAGATTGACGGAACCAAGGTCGGACAGTTGTACGTTCAGCGATCCTTGTGCGGCCCATCCGCCATCGTTACTGTATTCTTGCAGACGTAGTTCGTTGGTCCAGACTTCGACGGACTTTGTTTCGCGCGAGTTGTTGCGTATACCGATCATGATGGTTTTCACTTCGCCCAGCGTCGGATTTCCCATGATGCTGATCTTGTTGTTCGGGCGGTCGTTGTCGTACATGGAATAAAGAGTGGTCAGATTGGTCTTTCCGAGGCTCTTTTCCCGGTTACGTGCCTGTTTCACGTCCGTGAATACAGAGAGATTGATGTCCACCATGTTCTCTTTAGGCCATACGGCAAGGCATTGGTCGGCGGAATACGTATCATACCGTCCGGCTGCCGTCAGCTTCAGAGGTATTTCATATTCGTAGAAATTATTCTTATAGTCCGAACCGAGGCGGATGAATACGCTGGTTTGATTGTCCTCCGTTTCGGTCACGTTCTCGGCCAGGGCATTGGCATGGACGAACATTTGGAGGTGTTTGTATTGTCGCATGTCCAGATTCGTGTTCTTATACACCGCCCGTGCATCTCCTGTGGCCAGGTTTCTGACGGTCAGCGATAAGGCTTGCTCGTTGTCTTCGGCCAGTTGGCTTTGCGACGGGTCTACGACACGACTGATGCCCGGAGGCAGTACATAGTTCACCGGTGTCTTGTCGTTGTTCTCTTCGATATTGACAGCCGAGATTTCCATGCTTCCGGTCGTGGTCGGCATTTCGCCGGAATAAAGGGCCTGATCATAAGAACGCCATTCGGCTTTTACCAGATCCAGCGTGGCGAAACGCAGGATGACGGGCTGTTCGAAATCGGTAAGGAACATGCGCATGAAACGGATGCTTGTGAAGTCGTTGATGTTGCCGACTTTTTTCTGGTATTCGGTCAAGGGGACGCGGAACTGATACCAATTCACCTCTTCGGTGTTACCGTTGCGCAGTTTGACGCTGGCCGTGCGCTTGTCTACAATATAGTTCTGCCCCACGACGAAGTCCTCGGGGCGGATGCTGATGCGGTATTGATAATACTTCTCATACTCGTTCAGGGTATAATCCTGGTTGATGTCCTCCACATCGGGTGTGGTCTTGTAAGACGTGTCGTAGGATTCTTTGGCGTTTTCGTGCGACCGTGAGTTGCCTTCCGGCAAGTCGATATATTTGTAACGGTCCAGAATGCTGCGCTGCTGACTGTCATAGTCCGAGCCTCGGAAGTAATGGTAATCGTCACCTGCGGGGTCGTTGACTAAAGAGTCGTACACTTGCGGACTGACTTTCCCTTGTACGGCCGCCAGGAACTCCTTATAGGCGCCGAAAGTCTTTTCCTCCGTGCTGCTCAAACCGTTCAAACCGATATCCTGTCGCTCTCGTGCGCCCGACTCGTTGTTGAACGCATAGACTACGCTGGTGGTATTCGGGACCCGTCCCCATGCCGTTTCCGTGTAGTAACTGGAATTGCCGTCGATAGGCATTCCGCTTTCAAAGAATTTTTTCCCGTCGTGAAGAATATCCTCGCTCACTTCACCTAAATCTATATAGAAGTCACCGCCGTAGTCGCCCCCCTTGTCACGGGTATAAATGAACGGGTCGAGCAACCAGAATTCTACATATTCGATGTTGGCCGTTTCAAAATCATTCGTGTCCAGTTTGCGCATCATGCCGCCCCAGCGGGTTTTAGGATTGGTCAGATGTCCGTTATAATCCAGGTCCGTCGTCAGGTTGTAGGCTCCGCGTTCGGTGGGATAATAAGCCAGGTTCATTACAGCCAGAGAACTGGCGGCGTTGTAACTCGTTTGCGTTTTGTTCGGATAAAGCTCCCGTTCGTAGACTTCGCGTACATAATGGTTGGATAGTTGGTTCAGGTCGCTCTTGATATGTGCCGGCGTGAGCGAAGAACTTTGTCGCGTGAAGAGCGGATCTATCGTGTACCAACTGAGCAAGGCCCGGTTGTAACCTCCGCGGACGTCGTTGACCAGTTTGCTTTCTTCGAAATCGGACGGCACGCTGGAGATCATCCAACTGGTGGGTTGCATGACGCTGATGCCGTTCTTCGTATTTTCGAAGTCGTCGATATAAGAAGCCGATCCCTGCACTTTCTTATTTTGTCCGGCAATGAGCTGGGCAAATTCTCCCGTAAAACTGATCTGCGACGGGGCTGTCACGTCGACGAACGGGATTTTGTCGAGCAGGTTCGTCAACCATTGGCTTTCTTTTTTCCACGACATGTTCACGCCCCACAGGATGTTGCGCAGAGGCTCCTCGCCCATGTTGACTTTAGTGGTGAGCGGCTGTTCGTTCAGGAACATGAACGTACCGCCGAGCGTGAAGTCTTTGTTTACATCATATTCCAGGTTAAGTCCCAGCATCGTTTTGCGTTGCATGCCGTAGTTGTCGTTGCTTTCAAAGTCGACGTTGACATTCGTACCGGCATCGATGATACTTTGGTTGATGATCGTGACCACGCCCATCGAATAGTCCACGGTGTAGTCCGTGTTCTCGGTCAGCGTCACTCCGCCGGCTGTCACCACGACGGAGCCTTGCGGAATGTTCATCGCTCCCAAGCTGATTTCCGAACCGTTGTTGCCTTTATACTCCCCTTTGAGCAGGTATTTGTCCTTTTCGGCAATCTGTTTGGCTGTCGTTTTAGTGGAGTCATAGAGGGCGTCGAAGCAATATTTATCGGCCAGCGTCTGATCGTTCAGGTACTCGCACAGATGGCTGCCGAAAGGTTCCACTACGGGAAAGTAGACTCGTCCTTTGTTGATGGTGTAGCCTTCCACATAGTCGAACTGACCGTTAGGATTCGTTCGGTTGTTGGCGTCCAGCCGGTCGAGGTTCATGATCTTTATCAGTTTCGTACTTTTGTACTGCGGTTCAGGCAGATAAGACACATATACGCCTGCCGAGTCGCTTTGGTACTGGATGTCGAACTTGAAATTGTCCTTCTGCGTCGAGGTGGCGCCCAGACTGTACACATTCTTCATCATCAGATCCCAGTTGCCCATCTGGGGACTGTTTGACGTGTTTTTCAGGGTTTTGACGAACAATGCCTGCGTATTGTCGGTCATGTCGGCCGAGAATTCGCCCACTTGATAAGTCGTACCGTTATAGGTGTACTCGAATGCGGCGGCCAAGACTTCGTCTGGCTGCAAGGTGAAGTTCAGCGACACATATCCCAAAGAGGTGTTCACGGTATATTCCGAGGAAGACAGCAGGCGGGCGCTTTGTAATTTTTCGTAATCCACACTCCCCTCAAAACCCGAAATGGCGTCGAGATCGCTTGACGTTTGACTGATGTCGCGTGCGGCGGCATGTTGCGAAGTCATGGTGGAGTAGAGCGTGTTGGAATTGTTGCTGGGCGTCTGTACGCTTCCCCGGCTCCACATCGGATTGGAAATATGATCGTATTCGCCCAGGTCGGTAAAGGCCACGATATTGCGATTGCTTTCGTAGCTTCCGGTCTTGTTCGTGACCCAAAGCTCGACACGTTTGATGGTGATGCCGGACATGATGGTGGGCAGTTTGCTCATGTTGGCATCATAGTGGTCGCGGAAGTAGTGGGCGAGGAAAAAGTGGCGGTTTTCCTCGTATTCGGTGGCCGAGAATTCAAAGCTATGCGTCTGCACGCCTCCTTTCGAAGACACGCTTTTCGACGACGATTTCTTTTGAGAAATGACCGTCTGGAGCTTCAGTTTGCCGAATTGCAGGTCGGCCCGCAGTCCGAACAGCGAGGAAGCTCCGCGGATGAGCGAGGAGTTGGTGGGGAAGAAAACATTTCCTCCTTCGAGCAGTTTGATGATTTCGTCTTCCTTTCCTTCGTAGCGCAGTTTCATGCTTTGGGCGTCGAAATCGAACGTTGCGTCGGTGTTGTAATTCAGGTTCATGTTGATTTTGTCGCCTACGCTTCCGTTCAGGCTCATGTTGATCTTCTCATCAAAATCGAACCCGAAGGTTTTCCGCCGGTTTTCCGACAGACTGGGGTTATCGGTTCTTTTGAGATTACCGCCTACTTTCAGTTCGGCCGATCCTTGCGTTTTGATGCGTACGCCGCCCGGTCCGAAGATTTTCTCGGCCGGTCCGAGGTCGAACTGCATGTCGGTGAAGTCGAACTTGTTTTTTCCCGCATTGGCATATTCCTCGGCATTCTTTTGCCGGTAATAGTTCTGCAACGACTTTTGCAGACTCCATTCCTGAAACTCTTCGGGCGACATCAGCAGGGGGGCGTTGAGATAGCTGTCGCCCTGTTTGGTGCCGATGGTGTAATTGCCGGTTTTCGGGTCGTATACGGTGTCGGTTTTCAGGTTGTCGGGATCTTTCAGGTCCAGACTTTTGGGGTCGAGGTCGCTTTCGTCACGGGGCGAGGTGCGCTTTACGCTGAAGCGCGGTTTGATACTGTCCGGTTCGGCCGGAGCCACTGTACGGGGTTGCGGCAGGCGGAAAAGATCCGTTCCTCCCATGTCTGCCAGTGCGTTGACACTGACGGCGAACAGGACGAGATAGATCCATTTCTTCAGGTATGCTTTCATTCGGTTCCGTTTGGCTGGAAAGCAAATTCGTTTATTACAGTCTTTTGAGAGCCAGTTTGATGACACGTTCCACGGTGGCTTCCGGTTCCTCTTTCAGGATGGCCTGCACCACTTTTTGCGACGGGGCGGGAGGGAAGCCCAACATCGTGAGGGCGGCTACGGCTTCTTCCTGTATCTCGGAATATTCCGCACGCAGAGCCGTCCTCGTTCCGGCTGTCCCGGTCGTTTCCAATACCACGGTCGCGATTTTGTCTTTCAGATCCACAATGATGCGCTGGGCTGTTTTCAGTCCGATGCCTTTCACCGTTTTGAGCCATTTGTCATTGCCGGAACTGATGACGTCCACCAGTTCTGCGGGTGTGAGAGCCGAGAGGATCATGCGTGCCGTGTTGCCTCCGATGCCCGACACGCTGATGAGCAGGAGAAAAAGCGCACGTTCCTGTTTCGTGGAAAAACCGTAGAGGACATAAGCGTCTTCCCGTATCGCTTCGTAAACGTATAGCTTAGCCTCCTGTTTGCCCTGGAGGGCCGAAAATGTATTCAAGGAGATGTTGAGGCCGTAACCCACGC
>JAJPYK010000254.1 GCA_021205005.1 Paraprevotella sp.
ATACTGAACGTGAGACTGAGCTGCACCAAAGAGGCCGTAGTGGAAAAATATCCGCTCAAAGCAGGCAATGCAGGCAGATAGAAATCCGTCACGAACGGACCGAAAGTAGCTATCATCCCGACAAAGAGTAAAATGTAAAGTCTTGAATTTCTCGTTTTTTGTTCTTTCTTCATGTCCATCTATCTTTTTTCGGCTGCAAAGTTCCCGCTTTTTCCATAAAACGCATCGCCCTAAGGGCCACAGGTTTCGTCCAAATAGAGACCAATATCGAAGGAAATTCCAAAGGAAAAACCTAACTTTGCATCCATAAACCGAACGGTATATGAATACAGGATACCCTCCCCCGGATGGGTTCGAGACTCGCATGCCGACTCACGGCCCCATACTTCCTTTTCCCGAAGGACAGACCTTGCGCACGCCCGAGAATACACTGTACCTCGCTATCGTATTGGAAGGAAAAGCCGTGGTGGAGATCAACCAGAAAAGTCATCACTTGCGTAAAGGCACTTTCTTGTTCCTGTTACCGGGCTATCTGCTGTGCCAGTTTCCGCCTTCCGCCGATTTCGTCGCACAGTATCTTGCATTCGAATTCGACTTTTTGTCCGACTTCCCTCTGTTGCTCAAAGCAGGTATCTCGCATCACGTCTTGAACGATCCTTGTCTGCAAACGGATGAAAAAGACTTTTCCCTGATGAAACAATATTACGACCTCATCTACAACCGTTACACCGACAGCCGATGTCCGGCCGGAACGCTCAAGGGATTATTGTTTTCGTTGATGCTCGAAGTGAATCGGATGTATTCCGGACAGGATGTCCGAATCGTGGTTTCCCGGCAAAACGGATTAGTGGATAACTTTTTCTATTTGCTGCATCTACATTATAAACGGGAACGGACGGCTGCATTTTATGCCGACAAACTATGCGTCTCGGACAAACATCTGATGAGAAGCATAAAAAAACAGACGGGACATACGCTGCATTTCTGGATGACGGACTTCATCATGCGCGAAGCCAAGTTAATGTTGAAGTCTACGGACCTGAGCATCACCGAAGTGGCCGACAGCCTACATTTCCCGAACTCTTCCTTCTTTGCGCGTGCTTTCCGCAAGTATACGGGAATGTCTCCCCTCGCGTTCCGCAACGAAAACAGCGATCATTCTCCCCAATTGCTGCGGTCCAGATTACGATAACCGATGGCCTCGGCAATATGAGCGATCTGAATTTGACCGCCGCCATCCAAGTCGGCAATCGTGCGGGCCACGCGCAATATACGATCGTAAGCACGGGCCGAGAGCTGAAGTCGCGTCATGGCCGTACGTAACATTTCAGTCCCTTGTTCATCGAGTGCCGCATACTCGCGCAAAAGCCGGGAAGTCATCTGCGCATTGCAATGCACTCCCTTTTCCTCGGCATAACGCTGTTCCTGAATACGACGGGCGCGGACCACGCGGTCGCGAATCGTCCGGCGGCTTTCACCCGGCACCGTACGGGCCAGTTCCTCAAAAGAAAGTGGGGTAATCTCGATCTGCAAATCTATACGATCGAGCAAGGGACCGGAGATCTTGTGTAAATAACGATGGATCTGTCCCGGCGTACAGACACAGGCTTTCGTCGGGTGGTTTTAATATCCGCAAGGGCAAGGGTTCATCGAAGCGACGAACATAAACGAACAGGGATAGGTGACGCTGTATTTGGCGCGGGAAATGTTGATTTGTCGATCCTCCAGCGGCTGACGCAACACCTCAAGCACAGAACGGGAGAACTCAGGCAGCTCGTCGCAAAACAGTACGCCGTTATGCGCCAGACTGACTTCGCCGGGCTGAGGATTCGTACCGCCTCCGACCAAAGCGATCTGGGATATCGTATGATGGGGAGAACGGAACGGTCGCTGAGCGATAAGCGAACTTTCTTTCGCCAGCTTGCCGGCCACAGAATGAATCTGGGTGGTTTCTAAGCTTTCTGAAAGCGACAAGGGAGGCAGTATGGACGACAAACGTTTGGCCATCATGGATTTTCCGCTTCCGGGAGGGCCGATCATAATGACGTTATGCCCGCCGGCAGCAGCCACCTCAAGCGCACGTTTGACGTGTTCCTGGCCTTTCACATCGGCAAAGTCAAAATCGAAATCTGTTTGTTGCGCGTAAAATTCGGCACGGGTATCTATTTCCGTAGGCATAAGTCCGCCCTCGCCGTTCAAAAAGTGTATGACCTGACTGATGTGACGGGCGCCGTAAACTTTCAATTGGTTGACCACCGCCGCCTCACGCACATTCTGTTCGGGGACGATCAAGTGCTCAAATCCCAATTCACGGGCTTTAATAGCAATGGGCAAAGCCCCTTTCACGGGTTGTAAACTCCCGTCGAGGCTCAACTCTCCGAGCAACATGGTATGCGCTAATCGGTCGGTTTTTACTTTTTCATCCGTAGCCAACACGCCTATGGCCAAAGGCAAATCATATCCTGCTCCTTCTTTCCGAATATCGGCAGGAGCCATATTGACGACAAATTGCTTGGACGGGAAACGGTAACCGCTGTTTTCTATGGCAGCCACAATGCGCTCATGGCTTTCTTTCACCGCATTGTCCGGAAGACCGACGAGGAAGAACTTGATCCCCCTCGAAGCATTCACCTCGATGGTTACAGGGATGGCGGAAAGTCCCTGAACCGATGCGCCATAGACTTTGACCCACATAACATGTTTATTTAGAATCGATCAATTTCTGGATCTCCGGTTGAATATCCTTCTCATAAGAAGAGCCGACCGCAACTACTTTGCCATCGCTCCCCGCCAGAATGCAATAAGGTACGGAGGATACCGCAAATTGTCTGACCATCGGACTGTTCCAAGCCTGATAATCGCAATAACTCGGCCATGTCACGCTGTCCATACGTTCTATACCTTTCCTCGGAGCGGCTTCCACATCCAATGAAATGCTCACCACATGTATCTTTCCCGGATGCTCTTTCAACAAACGTCTGAGACGAAACATCAGGCCGGAGCTTTCGCTGTCCCAAGATGCCCAAAAGTTAATCAGCAGATTCTTGCCCCGGTAATCTTCAGACGTGACAGACTTCCCATCTTCACCGACCCATTCGATTTTCGGTAACGAACTGCCTTTGACTAAGCGACGGCCCCGACTTTCCACATCAGCTTTCCACTGCAACAATTGCAGATTGTCGGGTTGGGCCTTGCACAGCGCACGATAGTGTTTCTTTACTTCTTCCTGCGATGCGTCGTCGCTAGACAGAAAATATTCTTTAAATAAAAAGACACTTACGGGCGAACTCGGATGCTGCCGAATGAACTCTGCCGCCGCTTTCTGCATATCGGTCTTCCTCTTGTCTTTATTCGCTAATCGAAAAGCGGTAAGATCCTCATTCGGCTCACTGCCTTTCACTTCCACGCTCTTCAAATTGCGGGCATCTCCTTTTATAGTAATGACCTCGCCCGAAGCACCGAAAATCACCTGCTCCGAGAGATTGGGATATAAAAGATAGTAAGTGGCCGTATTATCCAACGCAGTTTCGTAATCGAAACTACCGCGCTCGACTTTTATCGTGTCGAGACGGGATGTACCGCCATCATCACTATATATATAGAATTCACCCTGCTGCAGGTGCTCGAATTCTCCTTTGAGCCGGAACCGGCCTTCGGATCCTCCGCAACTGAGCAGGGTGAATGCCAAAAATGTATAGAGAATGAATCTCTTCATTTAAGAATACGGTCTATTACAAACTCTCAACAACTGATTTGTAGTTGGCAAATTCCAGATCCTTTGCCGCACGGCTCTTCAAAGAAGAATCCTTGCTGACAGCATCACTCAGGTTCGTATTGACGCCGGCTGAGTCATTGGTACGTGCGGCCACGATAGCCAACAAATAAGAAGTATAAGCATCCTTATTGGCCACGCCGTCCAAAGTAGATTTTGCAGCAGCATAATCCTTATTCAGAATCTGTGCCAAAGCAGCAGTATTGGACTTCACGCCGTTAGCAGAGCTGGCTGCCTGCGAGTAAGAACCCTTAGCAATATTCAGAGCGGCATTGACCTCGTTGAATCCGTCTGCGCCAGAAGCCTTGCCCAGATAAGTTTCCGCACCCTTTACGTCGCCCTTGTTCAAGTTGATAAGAGCCAGGTTCGCGTTTACTTCGCTGGCGTCAGACTTCAAAGACTTAGCCTTGTTGAAGTAGTTCTCGGCTGCACTCAGATCGCCTTTCTGATAGGCCAACATACCTAAGTTATTGTAGGCACGGTAGTCGTTCGGATAAAGTTGAGAAGCTTTCTGATACCAAGCCTCCTTATCGGATACGGATGACAAATTAGCTCCGTACAACAGTTCTTCCACGCTCAGCTTGGAAGCGTCGCTGTTGAACTGCTCTACGATTTGTTCGTCGCTACGGCCGATGATTTCATAATTCATCGTCAAACGTGCACGACGCAACTCAGGAAGAACCTCTTCGGCCAATTCCTTGAATACAGCCGACATGTTCTTAATCTGTGCCTCACGTTCTTCGGGATCCTGATACATGGACAATACCCGGAGGATCATATCCTTATCCAGGATGTTGCTCTGTGAAACCAATTGCTGGAAACCGTCCCAGTCTTCTGCCGTATACTTAGCATCGACATCGGTCGTCATCTTACTAGATTTCAACTGTTTCTGTACGTAAGCCTCTGAGTTATCCTGACGTTTCTCAGCCAAACGGGTATTCAGATCCATACCGCCATCGGGAGAAGCATAAGCCCATACTTCGATGTTCTTCAATGCCTTGGTTTCCTTCTCGTCATTGATTTGCTTCATCATGGCGACGAACTCCTTCATATTATCGGAATTCAACTCAGAACTACGCAAATTGGCCTGCTGGATCAAGAACTTGATATTCGCTTCTTGTTTTTCCTTAATGATACGCTGATAAGCATCTGCGGCCAACGACGGCTTCACTGAAGCCAGGGTATTCCCCAACAACTGCGAAGTGGCCACCACGCCATAACCGACTTTCACTTCGGGCACGGTAACGGTCTTCTTGCCTACCTTTGCATCGAATTGCAGATATAAGTCAGACTGTTGCATAGCGGGAACGAAATCGAACACGGATTTCATGGTATAAGTACCGCCGGCCTTATAAGAGATCGACTGATCGTTACCTTCCACTTTTTCACCTTGGAATGTAGCGTTCTGTCCCTTCGCCTCGCCGCCTTCGTATTTCAATACCGGCGTCACGGTCACTACAGCCTTCTTTTTCATGTACTTTTCCGGGAACTTGCCATCAATAGTGGCAGGAACCTGACCGGCAATCGCTTCCAAAGGCGTCGGCGTCACCGTAAAGTTGTCCGCAGAAAGCTCACCCAATTTTTTGCATGAAGTAAGAGCTGCGGCAGCAGCCAACGACATGACTAAATAATAATTTTTACGCATACTAACACTGTTTTTAGTTAATAGTTCCAATTGCAAAGATACAAATCTTTAGTAGACCGCGCTCGTTTTAGCTTTAAAATAATGCAAAAAATTGCACACCCTGTCTTTATCCCCTCATTTTCCCCTATGTTTGGAGGATTCATAGTAGATATTACGGGGATGATGGAGCAAAATTTCTTCCCGCAGCTTGCTCCTGTCTATATGCGTATAGATCTCTGTGGTGGCAATGCTCTCATGTCCGAGCATCGCCTGTATGGCTCGCAAATTAGCCCCTCCTTCAAGCAGATGGGTGGCGAAAGAATGCCGGAATGTATGGGGACTGATATTTTTCTGGAGCCCGATGGACGCAGCGATCTCTTTCACCCAATGAAAAACCGTAATCCGGGACAAAGGCGTACCTCGCCGAAGACTCAAAAAGACAAAATCCTCACGGCCCGGTTTGATCCGAATCTGGTTGCGATCATAAAACCAATTCGTCAGTTCTGTAATGGCACGAGGCGAGATCGGCACCAGACGTTCCTTACCGCCCTTTCCCATCACCCGGATAAAACCTTCATCAAAATACAAATCCGACAACTTCAAACGGCATAATTCGCTCACGCGCAGGCCACAGCTATAAAGCGTCTCCAAGATCGCCCGGTTCCGGGTTCCCTCCGGCTGACTGAGATCTATGGAAGCAATCATGGAGTCGATCTCCGCCACCTTCAGGACTTCGGGAAGATGCAAACCGATTTTAGGGGATTCCAGCAGTTCCGTAGGATCCTGCACAATTTCCTTTTCTACGTATAAGAAACGGTAAAACGAACGGATGCCGGACAAGATACGCGCCATGGAACGAGGGTGAATCCCCACATCCGCCAAGCCGGCCATAAACTGATGCAGATCGTCTACCGAAAGCGTACGGAAGTCCGTCCCGTCCTCCGACAAATATTTCATGAGCTTCTGCAAATCTCCCATATACGCTTCCAAGGTATTCCCCGAAAGCCCTCTTTCCAACTTCAAATACTGATTGTAACGTCTCAAAAGAGATTTATCCACATTACAGTCTGTATTATAAGGAGTTTTTTCACTGCGTTCCATTCTTTTTTTGTAATTTTGCGGCGTGTTTCCTGCAAAAATACACAATAAAGATGAGAATTCAAATCATAAACGGACCGAACATCAATTTGCTGGGAAAGCGTGAGCCCGGCATTTACGGAGCAGTATCTTTCGAAGATTATTTGACCGAACTGCGCGCGGCTTACCCTAACCTGACCATCGACTACTATCAAAGCAACATAGAGGGAAAGATGATAGACAAAATCCATGAAGTGGGATTCGAAGACACGGGTATCGTACTGAACGCCGGCGCCTACACCCATACGTCTATCGCGCTGCAAGACGCTATAAGGGCCGTAACCGCCCCGACGATCGAAGTGCATATTAGCAATGTGCACAAACGCGAAGAATTCCGCCACAAATCCATGATCTCATGCGCCTGCCTCGGAGTGATCTGCGGCTTCGGATTGGATTCCTACCGACTGGCCATAGAAGCCTTACTACATGCCCAACAAACCCAATAAAACGATAAAGATAAAACCAATAGGATTATGATGCTGAAAAAGACAAAGATAGTCGCTTCCATTTCCGATCTGAGATGCGACGTGGATTTTATACGCGACCTTTTTAATGCCGGAATGAATGTCGTACGCATGAATACGGCACACGCCAGCCGCGAAGGCTTCGAAAAACTGATTCACAACGTGCGCGAAGTATCCAACCGCATCGGTATTTTAATGGATACCAAAGGCCCTGAAGTGAGAACTACGAAAAATGCGGAGGAGACAACGCATTACAAAACCGGAGAGAAAGTAAGAATCATCGGCGACCCGAGCAAAGAATGCGTACGCGGATACATCTACGTAAGCTATCCGGACTTCGTAAAAGACCTGGCTATAGGCGCACGCATCCTGATCGACGAAGGAGATCTGGAACTGAAAGTGACCGACAAGGACGAAGATACTTTATATTGCGAAGTATGCAACGACGCCACACTGGCCAGCCGTAAAAGCGTGAACGTGCCGGGCGTACGCATCAATCTGCCTTCGCTCACCGAGAAAGACCGCAACAACATTCTCTACGCCATCGAGAAGGATATTGAATTCATCGCCCACTCTTTCGTGCGCAACCGTCAGGACGTGCTCGACATCCGTGACATCTTAGACGCCCACGGCAGCGACATCAAAGTCATTGCCAAAATCGAAAATCAGGAAGGCGTGGACAATATCGACGAGATTCTGGAAGTGGCCGACGGCATCATGGTAGCTCGCGGCGATTTGGGCATCGAAGTGCCTCAAGAACGTATTCCAGGCATCCAGCGCGTCATGATAAAGAAATGTATTCTGGCCAAAAAACCGGTCATCGTCGCTACCCAGATGCTCCACTCGATGATCAACAACCCGAGACCTACACGTGCGGAAGTGACCGACATCGCCAACGCCATCTACTACCGTACCGACGCCCTGATGTTGAGCGGAGAGACGGCTTACGGCAAGTATCCGGTAGAAGCCGTACGCACGATGGCCACCATCGCCGCTCAGGCCGAAAAAGACAAACTCGAAGAGAACAACATACAAATACCGCTCACGCCCGAAAAGGTCGATGTGCCGTCGTTCCTAGCCAAATCGGCCGTACGCGCCACGACCTTGATGCCTATCCGCGCCATCATCACAGACAGCTACAGCGGGCTTACCGCACGTTCCCTGGCCGCTTTCCGAGGGAAATATCCTGTTCTGGCCGTATGCTACAAAGAAAAAACCATGCGTCACCAGGCTTTGTCCTACGGCGTAGAAGCCATGTTCATGCCCGAAGAAGCCAACGGACAGGCCTACTACTTCGCCGCCTTACAGAAACGGCTTAAGGACGGTGCGTTGTCCGAGAACGAAATGGTGGCTTATCTCAGTGGAGGGAAAAAAGGAACGCGAACTTCATTCCTTGAGATCAATATCGTAGGAGACGTACTGAAGAATGCGGTAGAATACGTATAGCCCAACCGCACACGGTATCTCTGATTTCCTTTAACCGCAATTCCACAAAACGAATGCAAGAAACAGATCGGATCGACGACTACATTCTCCAGCATATCGACCCTGAAAGCGATTACCTGAAAGCGCTCTATCGGGACACACATGTGAAACTGCTGCGCCCTCGGATGGCTTCCGGGCACCTGCAAGGCCGGTTACTGAAAATGCTTGTGAACATGATCCGTCCGCACAACGTCCTGGAAATCGGGACATACAGCGGTTATTCCGCACTCTGCATAGCCGAAGGACTGGGACCGGAAGGACGTCTTTACACCTTTGAAATCAATGACGAACAAGAGGACTTTACCCGACCGTGGATCGCGCACTCGCCTTATGCCTCACAAATCGAGTTCATCATCGGCGATGCTCTGCAACTTGTCCCGAAGATGGACCTTACGTTCGAACTCGCTTTTATGGACGGTGACAAACGACGTTATGTGGACTACTACGACATGATCTTCCCCCGCCTAAGTGCGGGAGGCTATATTTTAGCCGACAACACCCTATGGGACGGTCATGTGATAGAACCCGAACGGCGACACGACGCCCAAACCCAAGGCATTATAGATTTTAACGACCGGATAGCCGAAGACCCTCGCGTGGAAAAAGTCATCCTGCCCCTGCGCGACGGTCTGACCCTGATCCGCAAAAAAGAATGAAAAGATATGGAAACGACAAGACAAAACAAAATAGCCCGACTGATACAGAAAGAGCTGAGTGAGATCTTCATGCTGCAAACCAAAGGCATGAAAGGCGTATTGATCTCCGTGAGTGCATGCCGCATCAGCCCCGACCTCAGCGTATGCCGCGTGTTCCTGAGCGTATTTCCCAGTGAACGAAACGAAGAAATCGTCAAGAACATCAACGACAACATGAAAGCCATACGCTATGACTTGGGCACACGGGTACGCTATCAGTTGCGCATCATTCCCGAACTGAAATTCTTCGTAGACGACTCTTTGGACTATATCGAAAACATCGACAAGCTGCTCAAGCAATGAATTTCCCGTTCTACATCGCCCGACGCTACTTATTTTCCAAGAAATCGCATCATGCCATCAACATCATCTCTGCGATTTCGGTCTGCGGTGTAGCCTTGGCTACGATGGCACTGGTCTGCACCTTGTCCGGATTCAACGGATTCCGTGACCTAGTAGCCTCGTTCTTTACCGCGATCGACCCGCAACTGAAGGTAGCGCCCGTACAAGGTAAAACCGTAGCTGCCGACGATCCAGTCATGACTCGCCTGAAGGCTTATCCAGA
>JAJPYK010000024.1 GCA_021205005.1 Paraprevotella sp.
CCGCATCACGGACGGCGCCATGCTGACCCGTTGCCATGTGGGACAGTCCACGGTCATCGGGCACGGCTACTCCGCCTCCGACTCCTTTTTCGGCTGCAACTGTCAGGCCGAAAACGGCGAAGCCTGCGCCATCTTCGCCGGTCCTTACACGGTTACGCATCACAAATCCACCCTGCTCATCGGAGGCATGTTTTCGTTCATGAATGCCGGTTCTAATACGAATCAGAGCAACCACATTTACAAGCTTGGCCACGCCCATCACGGCAGCCTGGAAAGGGGATGCAAAACCGCATCCGGCGCACACATCCTGTGGCCGGCGCGGATAGGGGCTTTTTCCATGATCATGGGACACTACGGCGCACACGCCGATACGAGCATATTTCCTTTTTCTTATCTAGTAGAACAACAGGGAGTAAACTATCTGATACCCGGTATCGCCCTGCGCAACGTGGGTACGCTGCGCGACATCCGGAAATGGCCGGAACGTGACGGACGTCCCGATAGCATCCCCCGACAAGACCAGATCGTCTTCGACGCTTATTCCCCTTATACCGTCGGAAAAATGGTACGTGCGCGGGCCCTGCTCACCGATCTGCTGACACAAGAACCGGAAAGCGAAAACGAAATCCTATGGCAGGGTCTGCATCTCAAGAGAAAAGCGGCAAAGGCCGGTATAGAATTCTACAGACTGGCCATAGACCGATTCCTCGGCGAACAACTGTGGATGCAACTGGAAAACAAAAAGGATTTTTCGGGCGAGACACTCTACTCCGCCCTGCGTCCCACGGAAGAATATGACGCCGAGTGGTGCGATCTCAGCGGCCTGCTGGCCCCCCGAAGCGTGATCCGACGGCTGACCGAGGACCTTACGGAAAAACGGCTGGACGGCACGGACGACTTCAACCGGCGATGCAGTGCCATCCGCACCCGCTATCCGGACTATGCCTGGAGCAGGGCGTGGCATCTCATTCACGAAATGTACCCGCAAGCCTCCGGCGAGACCTTTATTTCCACTGTTTGTCCGACCCTTATCCGTCGGTGGAAGAACGCTTCGCTCAGCCTTCACGACCAGATCCTGGCCGATGCCCGGAAGGAATTTGCTCCGGCCGTCCGCGTCGGCTTCGGAATCGACGGGTACGACACAGAAGCGGAAGCCGACTTTCTTGCCGTCAGAGGCCGCGCGGAGGAACACGAGTTGCTCCGTGCGTTGGAACGGCAACAAAACGAAATGGAAAGACAGGCCGAATACTGGATCCAAAGACTGGAATCTTGATTTCCCCTCCGCCTCAACGACAAAGAAGAAGGGCGTCCAAGACATCATATTGTCAAGATATTCCACTTCCCGTTCCATACGATAGAAAATACGGGAACGATCTGCGCAGAAAAATTTTTCATTCTGCGCAGATCGTTCCGTCAATCGGCTGAGATTGATTTCCGTTTCTCCTGCACGCCGTATTTTTAGCCTTACAAAGGAATGAGCAAAGGGATGGAGCCCGAAACCCCACCCCTTTACTCTTTCTGATATTCAGTGAATTAGGAACTTCTTTTTTCTCACGGTCACTCGATAGCGACCGGCAACGCAAAAGCCGAAAGAGCCTGCGACACATGTACGTTTTTTTTCAGCGTTCCCATTTCGGGCATCACAAGCTTTCCGCCCAGTCCGACTTATCGGACAAACGAATAGACCACGTCCATGATCTTTTTGCCAAACTCATCGGCAGCCTCCATCGTGGCAGCCTCGGAGTATACCCGGATAATCGGTTCCGTATTGCTCTTGCGCAGATGCACCCACTTGTCGGGGAAGTCTATCTTCACTCCGTCGATGTCGTTCGCCTCTTCTCCCTTATACAGTTCTTTCACTTTACTCAAGATGGCGTCCACATCCGTATCCGGTGTCAGGTCGATTCTGTTCTTGGCGATGAAATATTGCGGGTAAGTGGCACGCAAGGCGGAAGCCTTCACGCCTTTCTTGGCCAGATAAGTCAATATCAATGCGATGCCTACCAAAGCATCGCGACCGTAATGCGCCTCAGGGTAAATCACTCCGCCGTTGCCCTCGCCCCCGATGACGGCATGCACTTCTTTCATCTTGGCCACGACGTTGACCTCTCCCACCGCCGAAGCGTAGTATTCGCCGCCGTAACGACGGGTCACATCACGCAAGGCACGGGTGGAACTCAGATTGGAGACCGTGTTGCCCGGCGTATGTTGCAGCACATAATCGGCCGCTGTGACCAACGTATATTCCTCTCCGTACATCGTGCCGTCTTCGCAAAACATGGCCAGACGATCCACGTCGGGGTCTACCACAAAAGCGATGTCATGTCCGCCTTTCTGCATCAGGGCCTTGATGTCGCCCAGATTACGTTCCAACGGTTCGGGATTATGCCCGAAATCCCCCGTAGGTTCCGTAAAAAGTCCCGTCACCTGTTCCACTCCCAACTGTTCGAGCAATTTAGGCAGGATAATACCGCCCACGGAGTTCACCGTATCTATGGCCACCTTGAAATGGGCCCGACGAATGGCTTCCACATCCACGAGCTTCAATCCTTTCACCACGTCGATGTGTCTTTGATCGTAAGTGCCGTTTTCTTCATAATGACCGAGATGATCCACGTCGGCATACTCGAAAGCTTCTTCCTCCGCCAGCCTCAACACCTCGTTGCCTTCTTCCTTATTCAGAAATTCTCCTTTCTCGTTGAGGAGTTTCAGTGCATTCCACATCTTGGGATTATGCGAAGCGGTGAGAATGATGCCGCCGCAGGCTCCTTCCATCGTCACGGCCAGTTCGGTGATCGGCGTGGTGGCCAGTCCGATGTTCACCACGTCGAACCCCATGCCCATCAGCGTACCGCACACGACGTTTTTCACCATCTCGCCGGAAATACGCGCATCACGTCCCACTACGATCTTATTGCTTTTCACCGTGGTTGTCTTACGAATCAGCGTGGCATAAGCCGAAGTGAACTTCACGATGTCCAACGGATTCAACGTATCGCCCGCGTGTCCGCCTATCGTCCCGCGAATGCCTGAAATAGATTTGATCAATGTCATAAGCTAAATCTTCTTTTTAAATTAAGTTTACCTCATTATTGGGGGCGGACAAAGATACGGAAATAAAAGATTAAAAAAGGAGCGGGAACTCCCTTTTTTCCGCCTTGTAATTCACATTTTACACAAAAAACAATGGCTAAAATATTTTATTTTCTATCTTTGTAGTGAACTAACCAAAATCCGAATATCATGAAACGTAGTATCCTTCTCCCCTTGTCGTTATGTTCTTTCCTTTGGGCATGGGGACAGACGCCCGATTCCGCACCGATTGCCGATACTCCGGAAGCCCTCAGCCAGAAAGTGGCGAAGTTCGGCACCAGCATACCGCAAGAAAAAGTATATCTGCACATCGACAACACGTGTTATTTCGTCGGCGACACGATATGGTATAAAGCCTATGTCACACGCTCCGACCGACAGACACTGACCGATCTCAGCAAGATCCTGTATGTGGAACTGCTCACGCCCGACGGTTATCTGGTGGAACGCCAGCAACTGGAAATGCCGGACGGCACGGCGCACGGGGCCTTCAAGCTGACCGACTCGCTCTATGCCGGCTACTATGAACTGCGGGCCTATACCCTGTGGATGCTGAACTTCGGTCAACGTGAACATCCGCACTCCAAATGGACGGAAAAGATGTTTTATAACAAGAGCATGGCCAAGGAATTCTTCCGCGACTACGACAAGCTCTATTCGCGCGTGTTCCCCGTATTCGACCAACCGAAAACGGCCGGCGACTACACGAAGGACATGACCCTGCGCCCCATGCGCCGTTACTTCAAGACGCCTAAAGGAAAACCGGCTCTCGACTTACGTTTCTATCCCGAAGGGGGCGAATTGCTGGAGGGAACCGACGGACACGTTGCTTTCGAAGCCAATACGAAAGAAGGACGGCACATCGACGTAACGCTCTCCATACAGGACAAAAACGGACATGAAGTGGTACGCACGCAGACAGCCGGTCGGGGGCGCGGCGCGTTCACGCTGCCGTCCATTCCGAAAGGGGATCGGTATAAAGCCGTATTCCAATATGAAGGTTATGACTATGCCGTAAATCTTCCCGAACCGACCCAAGAGGGATGTGCCCTGCATGTCACGCAAACCGCCGACAGCGTTTGCGTAGCCCTCAGCTGTACCGGAATGGAAGCTCCGGCATTAGGCCTTCAAGTACAACACGACGGCGTATCGAAAGCCTTCCGGGAAATCCGGTTCGACCGTAACGGGGAATGCACCGTCAAACTCCCCTCTTCCCAATTGCCCACAGGCGTAAACCAGTTCACGTTGTTCGACGGACAGGGACGTATCTATGCCGACCGTCTGATCTTCGTCAACCATCACGACTACGACCGTCCGCGCCTGAGCGTCACGGGGGTCAAACCGCAATATGATCCGTTCGAGCAGATCACGCTGCAACTTCAACTGACCGACACTGCGGCTGCCACGCCGCATCTTTCTCTGTCCGTACGCGACCATGCCACCGATGAACTTACCTACGACAACGGCAGTCTGCTCACAGAGATGCTTCTGGGCAGCGAACTGAAAGGCTTTGTAGAAAATCCGGGATACTATTTCGAAGCCGACGACAGCCTTCACCGGCAGGCGCTCGATCTGTTGATGATGATACAAGGATGGAGACGTTACTCTTGGAAAATCATGTCGGGCACCGAACCGTTCGCATTAACCCATTTCCCGGAAGACGTACAAACCCTGTCGGGCTGCGTCAACAAGATTGAGGACTTCCGTCTGGCTTTCGGTGGAGATGTGAAAGAGGAGAATTGGTTACCCGGGCAGGGAACCATACGTTATCCGGACCGGGACATAGAACGTGACCCGACCATAGAGAAAAAGATAGAAGAGGCCGAAAAACAAAACAGCCTCGACCCTTCCGGACAAACGCCGAACGACGCATCTTCTTCCCACGATCCCCTGAATCAACTCATGCACGACAATCAACGCTATCCGTTTTCCTACGGTTCCGTGTTGAGCAACCTGAAAAAGGAAGTCAACGTCTGGGGCACTTATATCCAGGGTACCCAAACGCTATCTCTGAAACAAACCACGGAAAAAGGTACGTTCGACATGCAGACTCCCTTGCTCTATGGCCAGTACATTCTGTTCCTTCCGGCAGCGGATCTTGATAAAGGGGAGGATTACATCAAAGAGAAAATGAGGAAAGACTTCACCAACGAAGAGCCCATCCCGGATTATTTCGTCAAGCTCAACCGTTTCAATCCCCTTTTTCCCCAACCCTATAACTATTATCAAGACGCTCCGCGATATGACGACGACGAACGTTTTGACGGAGATGCCGGCACGACATCTTTCACCAACCGGCAGTTGAACACGATCACCGTGCGTACCAAACGGGGCGGCCTGCGCAAACTCGACCTGACCAAGCCGGCTTTGGTCGTGGATGCTTACGACGCCTTCAATCTCGGTGCGGACTACGGCATGAACACCGGTACGCACAATTGGGTTACGTTTCCGCAACAAGTGGCTCTGACTTATATCGGCGACATGGGGATGGACCGGGAGTTCTTCTTGCAAATACGCTATGACGGCAAGCCCATCAATCTGAAATCCAACCTCAAACGAGTGGCTCCGCAACGTATGAACAACGGGACGATATTGGAAGTTCCGCCTGTCATCGCAGCCGGAGGAGAAGGTAAAATGGAAGTTTACCGTCACCTCCGCAATCTGGACAAGCTGTATATCTACACCGACTATGCTCCCCGCGAACAGGGCAGCGAGAAGTACACGCAAGACAACCAGCCGGACGTCGTTATCGATTACCACCGCTTCCCCAACGAGGGCTACCAGCCCACTTACCGCGACCGACGCTATATCCTGAGCGGATATGCAGTGTGCGATGACTTTTACAGTCCCGATTACAGCCAAAAGCCCCTTCCGGATACAAAAGATTATCGCCGGACATTGTATTGGACGCCCGAAGTGAACTTTACGCCCGACGGAAAGGCAACGGTTAAGCTCTACAACAACAGCAAGCCGTCCGTGGTGAGCATCGATGCCGAAGGCATGACGTCCGACGGAGCTCCCGTCATCTGGAAACAAGAGAATTAGTACATCAGAAATCATTTTAAAGTCCTACGCCCATGAGACATTATACTTTTCTCGGCATGGTCAGGAAATACGTGAATTCCAGTCTCATTCTGATCATCGTTACCGTATTGGCTCTCATCATAGCCAATTCCGGTTGGGGAGATGCCTACCGTGCTTTATGGGAGAAACCGGTCAGTTTCTCCATCGGCCATTTCAATTTGTTCAGCCATGCCAAAGAGAGCCTGAGCCTGATGGACTTCATCAATGATTTCCTCATGGCACTGTTTTTCTTTTCCGTAGGACTGGAAATCAAACGGGAAATCTTGGTCGGCGAGCTATCTACATTCAGAAAAGCACTTTTGCCCATCATCGGAGCATGCGGCGGCATGGCTCTCCCCGTATTGATCTTCTTCTTTATCTGTCCCGACGATCCGCTCATGCAGAGTGGAATGGCAGTGCCGATGGCTACGGACATTGCCTTCTCCTTGGGCGTACTCTCTTTATTCGGCAACCGGGTTCCCCTCGGATTGAAAGTGTTTTTGGCCACGCTGGCCGTAGCCGACGACTTGGGCGGAATCCTGGTCATCGCGATTTTCTACTCATCCGAACTGCATTACCAATACCTGCTTTACACCGCGGTCTTAGTCGGCATCCTGGCTTACGGCAATTATCGACATGTCATCTCCAAGATGTTCTACGTCGTCATCGGAGTATTCGTATGGTACAGCGTGCTGAATTCGGGCATACACTCCACCATCGCGGGAGTCATCGTAGCCTTTTTCGTTCCGGCACGTCCGGGAGTCTCCGCACTCCATTTCGTGAAATATATCCGAAGCAAGATCCGGATTTTCCCCATAGACGAGGCCTCGACCAACGCACGGGGAACCATCATCTTGTCGAACCGCCAGATCGGTCTGCTCAAGAATATAGAACATGCCTCAGACCGTACCATCAGTCCTTTGCAGGATTTGGAAGATGCGCTGCAAAACCCGATCAATTACTTCGTTATTCCGGCATTCGCCTTTGCCAATGCAGGCGTACACATCGAAGGCATCAGCCTGGACCGTCTGCTCGAGGGGGTAGGATTGGCCGCTTTCCTCGGACTGGTCATCGGCAAATTCATCGGCGTTTTTTCCTTCTCCTGGTTAGCCATCAAGTTGAAACTCGTGCAAATGCCTCAGGGATGCAATTGGAAGAATTTTGCCAGCGTATGTGTACTCACCGGCATCGGATTCACAGTTTCCATGTTCATTGCCGACCTTTCCTATTATGATGTAGGAACGGATGGAAATCAACTGCTGAACGATGCCAAGCTGGGTATTCTCTGCGGTTCGGTCATCGCCGGCTTGACGGGCTGGATCTTGCTCTCCCTCACCCTTCCGAAAGAAAATGCAGACGTGCCTACGGAGGAACGATCCTAAGTTCCTACACCTATATATAGTAAACGCCCTCTTTCCGTCGTCAACAAATTTCTGAACCGGGCTTCACTTCCCGATCTACGGTGACCACGCTCAGCGTATCATCGTAATTCAACGCCGAAAGTATCATGCCTTGGCTTTCAATGCCTTTCAACTTGCGCGGAGCCAAGTTAGCCACAAAACAAACCTGCTTGCCTACCAGGTCCTCCGGCCGGTAATATTTGGATATGCCGCTGACAATCGTACGGTTTTCCAGTCCGTCGGCGATCTTGAAGCATAGCAACTTGTCGGCCTTGGGCACCTTGGTGCATTCCAATATGGTACCGACACGAATGTCTAACTTCTGGAAATCCTCGAAAGCGATGTTCTCGCGAATCGGCTTCGCTTTATAGTTCGCGGCCTCGTTCTCTTTCTTTTCAATTTGCAATTTCTGCACCTGGGCCTCTATCGCTTCGTCCTCGATCTTTTCAAACAGCAGTTCGGGCTTGTTCAAACGGTGGCCGCCCTGTAACAGATCGGTGCGTCCCAACTGATTCCATTCGAAACTTTCCATATTCAGCATCCTGCGAAGCTTTTCGCTGCTGAAGGGCAGGAACGGCTCGAAAGCCACGGCCAGATTGGCCGTCAACTGCAAGGATATATAAATAATGGTCTTGACACGTTCGGGATCTGTCTTCACGACCTTCCAAGGCTCGCTGTCGGCGATGTATTTGTTGCCGATACGCGCCAGATTCATCGCCTCTTTCTGTGCATCTCTGAACTTGAAAACATCAAGCAATTCTTCTACTTTCGACTTCACGTCCTTAAACTCATCTAACGTCTGTCGATCGTAGTCGGTCAATTCTCCGCAAGCCGGAACCACTCCCTCGTAATACTTCTGTGTCAACTGAAGGGCGCGGTTCACGAAGTTACCGTAGACAGCCACCAATTCATTATTATTACGCGCCTGGAAATCTTTCCAGGTAAAATCATTGTCTTTGGTCTCCGGAGCATTTGCAGTCAGTACATAACGCAAAACATCCTGCTTGCCGGGGAAATCGCGCAAGTATTCATGCAACCACACGGCCCAGTTACGCGAAGTAGAGATCTTCTCGCCTTCCAAATTCAGGAACTCATTGCTCGGTACGTTATCCGGCAGGATATAACTGCCCTCTGCCTTCAACATGGCGGGGAAAACAATACAATGGAACACGATGTTGTCCTTTCCGATGAAATGTACGAGGCGCGTCTCGGGATCTTTCCACCACTTCTCCCATGAATCGGGCAGCAACTCTTTCGTATTGCTGATATAGCCGATGGGGGCATCGAACCAAACATAGAGAACTTTACCTTCCGCTCCCTCCACCGGCACCGGAATACCCCAATCCAAATCACGGCTCACGGCGCGGGGCTGCAAACCAATGTCGAGCCAGCTTTTGCACTGTCCGTAAACATTGTTGCGCCACTCTTTGTGATCTTCCAGTATCCACTTGCGCAACCAAGCCTCATGTTTATCCAGCGGCAAATACCAATGCGTGGTCTCGCGCATCACCGGTTTGGAACCGCTAATAGCGCTCTTCGGGTTGATCAACTCGGTAGGAGACAATGACGTACCGCACTTTTCACACTGATCGCCGTAGGCTCCCTCGGCATGACAATGAGGACATTCACCGGTGATGTAACGGTCGGCCAAGAACGTATGTGCCTCTTCATCGTAGTATTGCAGAGAGGTTTTCTCTACGAATTCCCCTTTGTCATACAACGTACGGAAGAACTCCGAAGCCGTCTCGCAATGAATTTTCGAAGTGGTACGTCCATAAATATCGAACGATACGCCGAACTCTTCAAAGGATTCTTTGATGAGCTTATGATAACGGTCCACCACATCTTGCGGTGTGATGCCCTCCTTACGCGCCCGGATAGTAATAGGCACACCGTGTTCATCGGAACCGCCGATAAAGACCACCTCTTCTTTTTTCAAACGAAGGTAGCGCACATAAATGTCCGCAGGCACATACACCCCCGCCAAATGCCCGATATGCACCGGACCGTTGGCATAGGGCAACGCTGCCGTTACGGTTGTTCTCTTAAATTTTTTCTCCATTTTGTATGTCCTATTTGATTGATTATAGTCTATAT
>JAJPYK010000186.1 GCA_021205005.1 Paraprevotella sp.
AATATGAGATAAAATCATTAAATTTGCATCGTCATCTGAGGTCTACAGGCTTGGGTGCCTTTGATCAGACACACTCGGTGAAACACTACCATGGATCCGGTACAAGAATGGCATATCGAGCCTTATACGGCTTCCTGCAAACAGGAGTGGGATTATTTCGTATCCGCTTCCCGAAACGGAACTTTTCTGTTTCGGCGGGATTATATGGACTATCATGCCGACCGTTTCGAAGACGGGTCTTTAATGACCTATCGGGGACAAAAACTGCGTGCCTTGCTACCGGCCCATTGGGATGGGCGACGATTTTGCAGTCACTTGGGACTGACTTACGGTGGTGTTATTTCGGATGATAAGATGACGGCACAATCCATGATAGAATTGTTTGGATTTATCATTCGATTCATAGAGGAGCGTGGAGCGGAATGTTGGGTATATCGTCCCGTGCCTTATATTTATACCCGTTATCCGAGTCAGGAGGATTTATATGCTCTTTTTCGTTGGAATGCCCGGCTGACGGAGCGTAAGATTTCCACGGTGATTCCTTCTTCCAATGCTTATCCTTTCAGTACGCTCAGATGCCGTAAGGTGCATAAGGCCATACAGCAGGAATTCACTATTTTCCAGGATGACTATTATGCCGCGTTTTGGAAGGTTTTGGAGCGTAATCTTTGGGAAAGGCATCAGGCTTATCCCGTACATTCTTTAGATGAAATAATTTTATTGCATAGGCGTTTTCCCGAACAAATACTTTTATATCGAGTTTGCGATAAGGAAAAGAGTACGGTAGCCGGTTGCGTGATGTACTTAACTTCTCGCGTAGCTCATGTGCAATATATAGGTTCCACTGCCGAAGGTAGAAAATCGGGTGCAGTGGACTACCTTTTTCATCATTTGATTCACGATGTGTATGCAGGGGTGGACTATTTCGATATGGGGACTTCTGTGGAGGAGAAAGGAAGGGTATTGAATGAGGGATTGATTTTTCAAAAGGAAGGCTTCGGCGGACGTGCCGTGGTTTACGATACTTATGAAATCAATCTAAAGGATGAAACAATAAAATAAAAAAATAAATTCAATTGGAAGAGCCGTATGTCAGCTCTTTCCGTGGTGATATACATTGCAAAATCAATCTGCGGAGAAAAATTTATCAATCTGCGCCAATCGATAAATTTTTCTCCGCAGATTGATTTTGTCGTTTCCTATGGGTTACATGTGAGATAAAAAGGCCTTCACATACTTGTGCATTTGAGAAGAAAAAAGTTTCACGACAACGAAAATAATCGTAAATTCGCTCATCGAAGAATAGAAAAACAGGTATGATAAAATATTTGGATCTGAAAAAAGTCAATGATTCGTTTCAATCGGATTTGTCCGAAGCTGTAACGGGAGTGGTCCGTTCCGGATGGTATTTGTTCGGCGAAGAGGTGAAGCGTTTTGAGCGTGATTTCGCCCGTTATTGCGGCGTAGGGTACTGTGTAGGTGTAGGGAACGGATTGGATGCTCTGACGCTCATTTTTATGGCTTATATCAGTATGGGACGCATGCGGAAAGGAGATGAGGTGATCGTACCGGCCAACACTTATATCGCGTCCATTCTGGCTGTACTCAGGGCGGGCTTGAAGCCCGTATTTTGCGAGCCGTCGTGGGATACGTGCAACATTGATCCCGATCGGATAGAAGAGAATATAGGACCGCGGACAAGAGCCGTGATGACGGTACATCTGTATGGACGGGTATGCGAGATGACTACTGTGAAAGAGAAGGCTCATAAATACGGTCTGTTTGTAGTGGAAGACTGCGCGCAAGCTCACGGTGCTTTGTACGAGGGTGGAAAACGGGCGGGAGCATTGGGTGATGCTGCGGGATTCAGCTTTTATCCCGGAAAAAATTTAGGGGCTTTGGGCGATGCCGGGGCGGTAACTACCGATGACGGCGAATTGGCCGAAAGAGTACGGATGTTGGCCAATTACGGTTCTTCGGCTAAATATGTGCATCCTTATGTGGGCATCAACAGTCGTTTGGATGAGTGTCAGGCCGCCGTATTGAACGTCAAACTCGGTCGTCTGGACGAAGACAACCGACGCAGAATCCATATCGCATGTAAGTATAGGGAAGGTTTGCGTAATACGGATTTATGTCTTCCTGAAGCGAAAGAAGACGGTTCTCATGTATTTCATATTTTCACCGTATTCACTCCTCAGCGAGATCGGTTACAGCAATATTTGAAAGATAAAGGCATAAAGACGTTGATACACTACCCTATCCCTCCTCACAGGCAGAAAGCCTTGGAGGAATACGGCAACTTGTCGCTTCCTGTAACGGAGCGCATTCACAGAGAAGAATTGAGTTTGCCTATGTCGCCCTGCCTGTCGGATGAGGAAGCAGACGAAGTCATTGCCGCATTGAAATCCTTTTTCGGTCTTTAGTGGATGAAAGTGATCCGGTTGACAATGGCTTTCTTTCCTTCCGCATTGGTGGAAATGATGTTATAGACACCTGAGGATACGCGTTTGCCGCTTTTATTTCGTCCGTTCCAAGTGAACGTACCTCCGTTAGAGTAGCCTGAATAGACTAATTGTCCTGTAATGGTGGTGATTTTCACTTCGGCATTTTGAGTCAGTCCTTCCACGGCTATGACGCCGTTAAAGTCCGGACTGACGGGATTGGGATAGACTTTTACGTTGTTCTTGTTCAGCTCTTCTTCGGGCGTGCTTGCATCGCTCTTATAAGACATCAGCCCGAGAAAGGTACCGATCATAATCTCTCCCGTTTGCGGATCGACGGCAATACTTTGTATTTCGTCCGAGATGAGCGGAGAATTTTCCGTAGTGAAATGCTGCAATACTTCCTGTCCGTCGGCACTGACCAGGTAAATGCCGTCTGATGCCGTGCCGATCCATTTACGATTGGCAGCGTCTACGGCTATGGCGCTGATGTTGACTCCGTTGAGCAGATAGTCGGCATAATTCGTACCGTCGTTTCTCGGAATCTTGATTTGGGTGTAAGTGAAATCGCTTTGGGTAAACTTTTCGGGATCGGCAATGATGAAAAGTCCTATATTCGTGCCCACCCATATTTGGTCGTCGAGGTCTTGTGCAAAACAGTTATAATAGTTCGGATCATAAGCCACACCGTCTTGGTTTGTGAATTTCTGTCTGAGATAGTGCGTGTCGTCCGAAGTATCGTCTATGGTTCCGTTATAATCCAGGAAAAACATGCCTCCCCAGTCGAGTCGTTTGGAGTTCATCCACATTCTGCCTTTGGAATCGAAAAATATTTGGGTGGCGTTGGGAGCTTTTTGGAGTTCTTTATAATAGAGTTTGGTCCATTGACCGTTGTTTTTCAATACGACAAGTATGGTATCCACTTCGGTGTTTACCATCCACAGATTGCCGTCGGAATCGTATTGCAAGGCATCACAACGTACGTAATTCATGGGATATTTGTCGTCGGGAAGTATGGTCTTAAGCGGACTGTTGGTATAGTCATACTTCTTCACGAACTTCAGGTCCTTGAATTCGTACAGTCCGTGTCCGGCAGAACTGACGTAATGGTGCATAGGATCGGCAGGATCTTGTGCAATGCTGGTGGTGTTGTTGTATTTCTGTTGTGTTTTCTCTACGATGCTGTCTTCGCTGAAGTTATGCCATTTCTCGTCTTCATAATACATGACCGTACCGTCCCGGTTCAGACTGTTATAGTTCAAATCTCCTCCGGCCACCAGCAATCGGTTTCCTTCGTAGTGCATATTGCAGAAATAGTCGCGTACGGGACTGTCGGGTTGTATGGCCGACAGTGTGGCGGTCAATCGGTCGCCCGAAAGCGTATAAGGTTGCAGTCCGTGCAGGTTTTGGCTGGCCCAATAAGTGCCTTTATAATAGGTCAGATAATTGAATACGTTGGGTTGTACGATTTCCTTGTATTGTCCGATAGCGGTATAAGCGTATATTTTAGATGCGTTTCCGGTCAGAAGCATGTTGTCGTTGCAGGAAAGAAAGGTAAAAGCTCCGTTTTGGAGTACGGTAGGTGTCCATGTATCTTTGTCCAATTGATAAAGATTGCTGTTGTTTTTCAAGCATATCAGTTCGTTTTGGAAAGACACTATTTGGTCAAAAGTAAAGTCACCCATGCGCTTCCAATTGTTTTTGTCCAGCAGATTGAGGCTAAGATCTCCTTTGTAGCTTCCCTCGTCGGTGCTCATATAGATTAATTTACCGTCTGAAAGACAACATTTGACATTCAGTCCTATGTCATACGTACTGTTGAATATTTCCTGTTCCGTATCTAAGCTGATAATGCCGAAATTGGTACAGATATAGGCTGTTTTTCCTTCTATGGCCAGGTTGTTGATGTTCAGATTCGAATAGTTTTTGTCTTTCAACTGTTTCATGTTGGATATATCATCATCTGAATAAACCAGGTCCACATTGCCGTTTTCGTAGATCAATACCAGTTTGCCGGTGGTATCGTCATAACGGATAAATTGTATGTCGGCATCATTCAGTCCGTTGAGTCTATCGTATACATATACTTCGGTATCTTGCGTATTATAACTGAACAGGTTTCCGTTGCAGAGTGAATATATCTTATTTCCTACCGGTACATTGTAAGTGGCGATTTGCAGAGCCGGATATGCTTTCCACGAACCGATAGCTTGTCCGAACAGAGTAGATATGTATCCGGCAAGCAGGACGAAAAATAAGATATATTTCTTCATAACTTTTGTTTTTTAACGTGTTATGTATGGGAAAGGTATTCGCATAAGGCGGCTACGGCCTGGGCGCGATGACTGATTCGGTTCTTGACGTCGCTGCCCATCTCGGCAAAAGTGGTTTCATATCCGTCGGGTTTGAATATGGGGTCGTAGCCGAAACCGGTCTCCCCTCTCCTCTCCCGGACGATTTGGCCTTTCACCATGCCTTCGAAATGCTTCTCCTCTCCTTTTTCTATTAACGAGATAATGGTGCGAAATTGTGCCTTGCGGTTGTTTTTTTCTTTCATTTCTTCCAGGAGTTTCTTCATATTGGCCTGCGAATCGTGCCCATTGCCGGCATATCGTGCGGAATATACGCCCGGTGCGCCTCCCATACTTTCCACTTCGAGCCCAGTGTCGTCTGCAATGCAGTCGAGTCCGTAATGATCATATACGTATTGTGCCTTGAGTCTGGCATTTCCTTCGAGAGTGTCTGCGGTTTCGGGAATGTCTGCATGACAACCGATGTCCGACAGGCTGAGTATTTCTATTTTTTCTCCCAAAATGGCTTTTATCTCTTCTAATTTATGGGTATTGTTGGTGGCGAAAACAAGTCTTCTTTTCATTTTTCTATTTCACTTTTACTTTGATTTTATCGAAACCTTCACCGTATACGCCTACGACGTTGCTTTGCGAAACGAAAGCACGCGGATCTATTCGTTGGATAAGTCGGAATATTTCTACGCCTTCTCTGCGTTTGGCCAGTACGACCAGTACTTTTCGGGGTTCTTTGCTGTACCATCCTTCTCCGTTCAGAATCGTGACTCCTCGATTAAGTTGACGATTGATGGCTTCTGCTATTTCATCATATTTATTGGAAAAAATAAGGAACTGTACGGATTGGCGGACACTGTTCATATAGTAGTCCAGCATAATCATGGAAATAATGAGGATGCAGAATCCGAATACTACTTTTTGCGTCTCATGGAAAACAAAATAGCTGGAAGACACGATGGCTACATCACAAAACATCATTACGCGTCCCAAAGTAATGTCTTTGTATTTGTTGATTATGGCAGCAATAATATCCGTACCTCCCGTGCTCCCGTTACTCAGAAAGACTATGGCCAGTCCGAAACCTTCGCAACAGGCTCCGAGCACGCAAGCCATAAAAGTCTGGTCGCCCATAATTTTAGGTAAATGTCCGTTTGCATCCTGAATCATTTCTTGAAATAGTCCGAATTCGAAAGTTAAAGCCACAATGCCTACTATCGTTTTGATGCAAAACCTGAATCCTAATACTTTTATGGCGGCAATGAGTAAGACGACGTTTACCAAAAAATAGGTGTATTGTACGGGGAATCCTGAAGCATAATAAATGATGGCTGCTATACCGGCCAATCCTCCGGTCGTGATTTGATAAGGAAGGACAAAACAAGTGAATCCGAGGGCATAAATGGTAAGGCCTGCTAAAATGCCCATGTAGTCCTTACATTCTTGCCAAATCATAGCTTTTGAATATTTCATAATGATTTGTTTTTGTGTAAAAGCCCGCCGGAATATATTTGTGAATGGTTATTTTCCGGCGGGTTTTTTGTTTATTTGATTACGATGTTCACAATTCGCTTAGGTACGATGATAATCTTGACGATTTGTTTGCCTTCGATGTATTTTTGCGTTTGGCTGTCGTTTAATACGGTCTTTTCTATCGTTTCAGCGTCTGCGTCTGCCGGAAAATCTAACGTAAAGCGGGTCTTTCCGTTGAAAGAGATACTTAATTTTATGCTGTCTTCCACCAAGTATTCTTCTTTCCACTGTGGCCATTCGGCATCGCATATACTTCCTTCCTCTCCTAAAGCATGCCATAATTCTTCGGCCATGTGGGGAGCGAAAGGTGCAATGAGTATGATGAGAGTCCGTAATATGCTCTTATTGCGGCATTTTTGCTGCGAAAGTTCGTTTACGCAGATCATGAAGGCACTGATCGACGTATTATAGGAAAAGGCCTCAATGTCGGTTGTCACCTTTTTAATGAGCTTATGTAGCGATTTTAAAGAGTCTTTTTCGGGTTCTCCCGCTTCGGGCGTGAATTGTCCGGAACGGTCGTAAAATAAAGTCCAAAGCTTCTTCAGGAAGCGGTGACAACCGTCGATTCCGTTGGTATCCCATGGTTTGCTCTGTTCTACTGGTCCCAGGAACATTTCGTAAAGACGTAAAGTATCGGCACCGAACTTCTCTACGATCATATAGGGATTCACTACGTTGAACATACTCTTGCTCATTTTCTCGATGGCCCATCCGCAAATGTATTTTCCGTTTTCTAAAATGAATTCGGCATTCTGGTATTCGGGTATCCATCGACGGAAAGCTTCGGTATCGAGCACGTCGCCCGATACGATGTTGACGTCTACATGTAAGGGCGTAGTGTCGTATTGGTATTTTAAGTTGAGTGAGACAAAAGTATTGGTATCTTTTATACGATAGACAAAATTGCTTCGCCCTTGTATCATTCCTTGGTTAATCAATTTTTGGAAGGGTTCTTCTTTGCAACTGTATGCGTAGTCGTGAAGAATTTTATTCCAAAAACGACTGTAAATCAAATGTCCCGTAGCATGTTCCGTACCGCCTACATATAAGTCTACGTTTTGCCAGTAAGCATCAATGTCTTTGTCTACCAATGCCTTGTCGTTTTTGGGGTCCATGTAGCGCAGGTAATAGGCTGAACTTCCGGCAAATCCCGGCATGGTATTTAGTTCAAGCGGAAAAACGGTTTCGTTGTCGATGCGCGAATTTTCCGTAACGCAATGATTTACCGTATCCCATGCCCATACCGTGGCATGTCCCAATGGAGGCTCTCCGCTTTCGGTAGGCAGGAATTTGCTCACTTCCGGCAGTTCCAACGGCAAACATTCTTCGGGAATCATATAAGGTATTCCGTCTTTATAATAGACGGGAAACGGCTCACCCCAGTAGCGTTGGCGGCTGAAGATGGCGTCGCGTAAACGGTAATTCACTTTGACTCGTCCCAAATGATGAGTTTTAACGTATTCTTTAGTTGCGGCTATGGCCTCTTTGATGGTCAGTCCGTTGAGAGAAAAATCAATATAAGGCTTGACATCCTTTCGGGGGGAATTGGTGACGATGCCTTCTTTTGCATCGAAGCTTTCTTCGCTTACGTCGCATCCTTCCACTAAAGGTATGATAGGCAGATTGAAGTGTCGCGCAAAAGCATAGTCACGGCTGTCGTGTGCCGGTACAGCCATGATGGCTCCCGTACCGTATCCTGCCAATACATAGTCGCTGATCCAAATGGGAATGGCTTCTCCGGTGAAAGGATTAATGGCGTAAGAGCCCGAAAATACGCCGGTTACACGTCGGTCGGCGATACGTTCGCGTTCCGTACGCTTTTTGGTGGCATCAAGATAAGCATCCACTTCTGTCTGCTGTGCAGCCGTCGTTACTTCCGGAACTAATTCGCTTTCGGGTGCCAAAACCATAAATGTCACGCCGAACATCGTGTCGGCACGGGTCGTGAAGATGGTAAATTCTTTGTAGCTGTCTTTGACTTTGAACCGTACTTCCGTTCCTTCCGAGCGTCCGATCCAATTGCGTTGGGTCTCTTTCAACGAATCGGTCCAATCAATAGTTTCCAGCCCGTCCAGCAGACGCTGTGCGTATGCACTGACTCTCAGAAACCACTGACGCATTTTCTTTTGTACGACCGGGTATCCGCCGCGTTCGCTCACACCGTCTACCACTTCGTCATTGGCCAGCACCGTTCCTAATTTCGGGCACCAGTTGACCATGGTTTCTCCTAAGTAAGCTATGCGATAGTTCATCAGTGTTTCCTGCTGTGTCCTTTCATTCATCGCATTCCAGTCTGCGGCAGTGAAGCGAAGTTCCTCACTGCATGCCACGTTTAAACCTTCTGTACCTTTTTGGCTCAGGTGTTCGATCAGTTCTTCTATGGGACGTGCTTTCAGACAAGCATTGCAATAGAAACTATTGAACATTTTTTGGAAAGCCCATTGCGTCCAATGGTAATAAGAGGAATCGCAGGTACGTATTTCTCTGTCCCAATCGAAACTGAATCCGATCTTGTCGAGTTGTTCGCGATAGCGTTGAATATTGGCTGCCGTAGTTACGGCCGGATGCTGCCCTGTCTGAATTGCATATTGTTCGGCAGGCAGACCGTAGGCATCGTATCCCATGGGATTCAGTACATTGAAACCTTGCAAACGTTTGTAACGTGCGTAAATGTCTGAAGCAATATACCCTAACGGATGACCTACATGAAGACCTGCTCCGCTGGGATAAGGGAACATGTTGAGGACATAGAATTTCTTTTTGTCTTTATTCTCCGTTACTTTATACGTATGGTGTTCCACCCAATATTTTTGCCATTTGGGTTCTATTTCTCTGAACTTATATTCCATGTTACGATGAGTTTTGTTGTTTATTCGCCTTCTGTTTTTATGCTTCTTGGAGTAATGCCTCTATGATTTCGATAATATACATTTTATGATAGCCGCCTTGATAACCGCCTTGTTTTCCTCCGTACCACTTTTCGTCGAGTGACGAGGCGATGAATTTCTCCGGTTTCAAGTCATCGGCATACAGTTTTTTGCAGACTAACGTAAGCCGAGCCTGTTGAAAAGCTATGCATTTTCCGTCTGTCACGGGTATAGGGGTCAGACCGCTTTCGTGCATCTTGTCCATATCTCTTCCCGATTTTGAACCGCATAGATTATATATATTGCGTGCTTCTTTTGAATGTCCTAAGAAAGAAAGGGTGATGTAATCGTTGGATTCCGTGAATTCAAACGTATAGCGTTCCGGACGGATAAAGACAAAAGCTACAGGTTTGTTCCATAACCACCCTATTCCACCCCATGATGCGGTCATCATGTTGTAGCGATCGGCATCACCGGAGCATACTAT
>JAJPYK010000105.1 GCA_021205005.1 Paraprevotella sp.
GCCCGACGATAAACTATGAAAAAAGGTTGTGCCAACGTTTTGACACAACCTCATTCCTTGTGACCCCGGAGGGATTCTAACCCTCGACCTTCAGAACCGGAATCTGACGCTCTATACAGCTAAGCTACGGAGCCGTTAAGAAACGGTGCAAAGTTAAGAAAAAAACAAAGACCGACAAAAGGATTGCACAAAATAAATATCCGTGAAAACAAATTTACCACATAGACATAAAAAATGATATTTCGATTCCATATAAACAAAAATATACTATCTTTGCGGGACAATTTGAAACAGACAAATAAACATATAAAGCAATGAGTCATTTAATCAAGCCCGAAAACTACCATGCGGCACTGGATTTGCAACAAACCGAAATCGCCATCAAAAAAATCAAAGACTTCTTTCTGAGCAGCATTTCCACCGAACTGCGACTAAGACGGGTCACTGCCCCGCTCTTCGTTCTCAAGGGATTAGGTATGAACGACGACCTGAACGGAGTGGAACGTCCGGTCTCTTTCCCCATTAAAGACATGGACGAGGCGCAAGCCGAAGTTGTACACTCATTGGCCAAATGGAAACGGGTCACATTAGCTGAATATAAAGTGAAACCGGGATACGGCATCATCACCGACATGAACGCCATACGCGCCGACGAAGAGCTGGACAACCTGCACTCTTTGTATGTAGACCAATGGGACTGGGAACGGGTCATACCCGAACACAGCCGCAACACGGAATATCTGAAAAAGACGGTACGCCGCATTTACAGCGCCATCCTGCGCACGGAATTCTTCATCTGCGAAACCTATCCCCAACTGAAACCGTTCTTACCCGAAGACGTCTATTTCATCCACGCCGAAGAACTGTTGCAACGCTACCCCAACCTGACGCCGAAGGAACGAGAAGACGCCATCTGCAAAGCACACGGTGCGGTATTCATCATCGGCATCGGCGGAAAGCTGAGCGACGGAAAAGAACACGATCTGCGCGCACCGGATTATGACGACTATACCACGGTGGCGGAAGATACGAAGCTGCCGGGCCTCAACGGAGACTTGCTCGTATGGTATCCCATACTGAACCGCGCCGTCGAACTCTCGTCGATGGGCATTCGCGTGGACAAGACGGCCTTACTGCGTCAACTGAAATTAAGCGGGAAAGAAAGCCGGAAGTCACTCTATTTCCACAAAAGATTACTGGACGGCACACTCCCGCAATCCATCGGAGGGGGCATCGGACAAAGCCGCTTGTGCATGATCCTGCTCCACAAGGCCCACGTGGGAGAAGCTCAATCGAGCATCTGGCCGGAAGAGATGAGAAAGGAATGCAAGGAGGCCGGAATTCCCTTAATCTGAACAAGTACACCCAATGACATCCGTCCGGAGAGATAAAAAGGACTGACAGATCCGCATCAAGATATTTTTTAAGCCGGAAAACGGGGAATAACGTCAAACTATCCCGTTTTCCGGCTTCCTTTTATCCTTTTTTCGTTCTGCGGAGAAAAATAAATCAATCTCAGGAGAAATAGAAATCGTTCTGCGGAGAATGATTTTCGGCCTTGCAGAGAATAAAAGACGGGAGACCGGTTCAACCTTCACCGACCTCCCGCGGCATCATTTATTTCATCAAAAAGAATTTACTTTCCTTTCAGGACACTTCCTCCGTTGGGAGGCAGAACGAATTTGAAACGTCCTTTCTTATCCACTTGTGCCTCCTCTTGTACCGGAGTTTTTCCGTCCTTGCCGTCATGATAATAAGTCACCCGGCTGCCGGCTGCCAACGGCAAGTCCACCGTCAGTTGGAGAGTTTCCTTTTCGGCATTCAAGGCAGCCACGTAACAGTCCTGCCCGTGCCGGCGGGCCAACACGACGTAACGGCCGGGATAACCGTCGATGAAGCGAGTCTCATCCAAAGTCGTAGGCACTCCTTTCATAAAGTCGAGCACAAAATCCGGTTGGTCCGTCAAGTTATTGGGAGCAAGGGCAAAGTTCTGCACGCTGTTCTGAAACGCAACTGCTGTGGCTAGTTCGAACACATCCGTCGTCACACGCGTCGTTCCGCCGTCGTTGCCGCGATTAAGACGTTTGTTCAGGAACGTGCCGCCGAACTCCATACTGCCCACCGCATTGCGGATGAAGGGATGCAACGTCGCGTTGAAAGCCTCATTATCGCAAAAATGCTGGTTGAAAATCAGATTCTCCGAAGCCAGCACGGCCTCGCTTCCCACATAGTTGGGATACATACGTTCCCAGCCCCGGGGAATCGTACAACCATGTAAAATCACCATGAGCCCGTAATCGTCGGCATCGCTCAGGATGGCCTCATAAAGACGCATGGTCTCCTGCTTGTCGCCGCCGAAAAAGTCCACTTTGATGCCCTTCACGCCCTGTTGTTGCAACCATTTCATTTCACGCTTGCGGGTGATCGGGTTGTCCATAATGTTGATCGGGCCTTGATCTATATCGTTCCAATAACCGCTGGAACTGTACCATAAGAAGAGTTCCACGCCCTTGCTTCGGGCATAGCGTATGAGATCGGCCATGCGCTCATGACCGATGTTCCGGTTCCACCAGTTGTCTACGAGCGTATACTCGTACCCCATGGACGCCGCCCAGTCGACATAGCGCACCTGGTCGTCGTAATGGATGCTGCCGTCCTGCCACAGGATCCAACTCCATGTACCGCGTCCGGTTTTGTATTTATGTTCAGTGGCGAATCGTGGCTCCACCACAGCCCAAGGAATCGTAGTTTCCACGATCGGTCCCAGCGTGGGAGCCAAGGTCAGCGTGCGCCAAGGCGTAGCGCCGGGCAAGGCGAAAGCCGGTTCGGACGTCCCGTTGCCGTTATTATCCTCGGGCATGGGAAAAGCCACGGTGTACAGACGGTCGTGCGCATAGCTCAGACGTGAAGCGCAATATCGGCTGTCCACTCCTGTCTCGCTCACCAATACCCAACCGTCATCTCCCACATGGGACAATCCCGGGAAAGTATATCCGTGACCGTATTGGGAGGGAGTGTCCATCGGCGCATCGGCTTTATACTCTTCTTCATAACTGGGTTTGGTGCGTTTCCAGCCTATCATGGCGTCGCTTTGAGGGGCCAGGAAAGTCGTGGTTTTCTCAGGGAAACGGAATCCGGTACTCTCGGCCATCACCCGCACACAGCCGGCCTCTTTCGGTTTCGGCAAATGATAACGGAAAGCGATGTTATGGTCTTCCACCACGAATTCCATGTCTATTTCCGCCTTCTCCGCATTGGACAACCGCACGCTGAAATCGTTGGCCTTACGGTCCACGCGACTCGTTTTGCTCCGTCCCAAGTCATAGCTGATATCATGCGTGCCGCCGTGATCCTCCACCCAAGTCAGCCCCTGAGTGAAATCTCCGATGTCCGCCCGCAGTCCCAATGGAGACTCGTCCACCATCAGCACTTCCTTTTTTTCACGGGTATAATACCCTGCCTTATAATAAGGTCTTCCGTCTTTCAGTCCTACTTTCAGGAAAGTCATGCCGTCAGGACTCACCACCGTTTTCTCCTGTTGTCTCCCAATCGTATCGGCAGTGGCAATGGCCTGTGCTGCGCCATACGATTCAAGTACTTCCGCCGCGACAGGCGTCATCATCATACCGGCCATCCAAAAAGCCGCAAAGAAAAATTTCTTCATGTTTATTCAGATTTGAGTTAATATTGAGTTTTATTTTGTTATTGTCCGAACTGAAAGCCTCTGAAGAGCTTGCCGCTCTTCTCCAGTTCCGCCCCGAAATAGAAACCGGCCTGAGTGGGCTGATTATATGCCACGTTCTCGGTCACGAGGCTCAAACGGTAGGACCGGTCCTCCAAAAAGGTATGGAAACGATAGGGCGTAGGGCATGGAGACACGTAAATACGCAACGCCTTACTGTCCGTCGTCCGCACGACGACCTCCTCACGCCAGTCTCCCAACAAATCGCCTTGCAGACCGGGGTTGCTTTTCGACCCGTTATTGAACTGGCATCCTTCGAATCTCGTGATCGGCCGGCACTCATGAGAAGTCCAATCATACTTGCTTATCGTTTCTCGATCCAGCATCTCGCGCAACAGATCTCCGTCCCACCACACGGCCATGTTGGCCGGCAGACCTTTCGGATCGGCGCACACAACTTCACCTTTTATATTACGCAGCCCTCCCGAAGCCGCCGACCACATCTCCAACCCGTAGTTCGTAGGATCGATGTCCGCCGCCATGCAACGCCCCACGTCCTTCGAGGCAGGAATCCGGAACAAGACGCGACCTGTGGCCGCATCGCGGAAATCGCTTCCGTCACGCTTGTTCTCATAACAGTCCCACACCTGCAAACGATCCGATGCCGGGTCGAAAGCCGCCAGATGCAAGGCATCGCCATGTCCGAATCCGGTGGTATACAGCCCCGTTCCGTCATGATCTATCGCGCATGCGCCGTAAGTAATCTCGTCACATCCGTCTCCGTCCACATCGGCCACCCTCAGATTGTGATTGCCGGCCCCCGCATAAGCGGCCCAACGGGCGGAGTCGGTATCGAAAACCCAACGGGATTTCAATTGATTGCCATCCCAATCGAAAGCGGCCAGCACGGTGCGGGTATAATACCCCCTGCACATCACCACGCTCGGATGCCGCCCGTCCAGATAAGCCACCGCAGCCAAATAACGTTCGCTCCGATTGGCGTAATTATCTCCCCACGCCGCCACATTGCCGCGCGGCGGAATATAATCCACGGTATTCAGGTCCGCCCCGGTCCGACCGTCGAACACAGTCAGATATTCAGGACCAGAAGCGATATAGCCTTTCCGCCCTTCCGCCGGATGATCCAGGCCTACGCGATAGTCGGCGGAAGGATCTCCGATCACATGTCCCAAACCGTCCACCGTTCCGTCTGCCGTCTTCACCACCATTTCAGCCCTGCCGTCCAAGTCCAGATCATACACCATAAACTGACTGTAATGGGCGCCGGCGCGGATATTGCGCCCCATATCGATACGCCACAGGCGTGTGCCGTCCATCTTATAGGCGTCGAAGAATACCGTACCGGTAAAACCGCTCTGAGAATTATCCTTAGCATTCGACGGCTCCCACTTCAACACCAGTTCGAATTCTCCGTCGCCATCCAAATCGGCGGCCGACACATCGTTGGCCGTGTAAGTACAAGTCGTCCCGTCCGGCATTGTCTGACCAGCAGGTTGCTGCAAAGGTATTTCCACATATCCGCAAGGAGCATCTTTCGGAAGGACACCGATGCCACGCCCCGCGGCGCATTCCGTCCCGTCCATCACAGGACGCACTTCATACACCGCCTTGCCTCGAGAAGTATTATTATCGAAAAACTGTGTGGTGACCTCTATCGGAGCCGGCGATACCAGCTTCCCGTCACGATAGACATTGAAAGCCGTAGCCAAAGCATCTGACGACAAATATCGCCATCCCACCATCACCGTGTCGGGAGAAGTCCGCACGGCCACTACCCCACGTCCCAAATGTTCATAAGTACGATGCCCGGATACTTCAGACATGCTCTGCGCTACAGCCCCGGCACGGTTTCCCGCCGGAGCTGCCTCCGCCGAACAAAGCAAGCCCAATGACAGGACCGAAACATACCCACAAACTTTTTTAATATTATTTTTCATCATATTTTGTTTCAGAACATGCAAATATAAGAAAAAGCAAAGTAGGTGCAGGAATAGCATACTTATAAAATCTATTAAATTATCAAGGACACGGAACAGAAAAGAGGATAAGAAAGAAGTCTATTCACTGAAAATCCATTATATTTGCATCAAAATGAAACGAATAAGATCCATAAAGATAATCGCGATGTTCTTTCTGGCCCTGACCGGCAGCATATATGCTTCATATGCAGCCGTACCGGGCAGCAAAAGCAAGTTTACACTCGTGATCGACGCAGGACACGGCGGGAAAGACCCCGGGGCTATCGGGCACTTTTCACGCGAAAAGAATATCAATCTTGCCGTAGCCAAAGCTTTCGGCGAGTTGGTAGAGAAGAACTGCCCGGACGTGAAAGTAATCTACACCCGGAAGACCGACGTATTCATTCCGCTCGGGCAGCGGGCAGAAATAGCCAATCGGGCGGGAGCCAATCTTTTCATCTCCATACATACCAATTCCTTACCGAACAAAGTTGTGGGGCGCGGAACGGAAACTTACACCTTAGGTATGGCCCGTGCAGAAGAGAACCTGGAGGTGGCCAAAAGAGAAAACTCGGTCATCCTGGTAGAAAACGACTATAAAGAACGCTACCAGAACTTCGATCCGAAATCATCTGAAAGCTACATCATCTTCGAATTCATGCAGGACAAATATATGGCACAAAGCGTGGATTTCGCCCAACAGCTCCAAAGAGAGTTCCGTACCACAGGCGGACGGCCCGACAAAGGGATACATCAAGCGGGATTCCTCGTGCTGCGCGAAACCAGCATGCCCAGCGTACTCATTGAATTGGGCTACATCTCGACGCATGACGAAGAGTCGTTCCTGAACTCACAAAACGGCATACGGGTGATGAGTCTGAGCATCTACAACGCTTTCCTGAAATACAAAAAACAACATACCAAAGGAGATCCATCCGCACAGCCTGCGGAAAAAGAGACTGTAGTATCCAAAGAACAGACCACGGTAAGCACTACCGACAACGCAGAGACCAGCGAAATAGACATGCTGACTCAGACGAACGATACACCGACAGATACGACACCGGCCTCGCCCAAACCCGAAACTCCCCCCGTCGTCTCGAAAGAAAAAGGCCGGCCCGTATTCAAAATACAGCTTTTGGCCTCCGTACGGCAGATACCGTCAGGCCGTACACGCTTCAAAGGATTGACTCCAGTGGAATTCTATAAAGAAGACGAGTATTATAAATACACTTACGGAGAGACAACCGACTACAAGGAGGCTGTCAAAATGCGCAATAAGGTGAAAGAAAATTTCGCAGGCGCCTTTATCATCGCATTCAAGAACGGAACGAAAATGAACCTGCAACAAGCCATTTCAGAATATAAAAAGAATAAATAAACGTTGAGAAACTCATGAAATACTTTACGAAAGAAGTCAAAATCGGTCTGACCGGCGCAATCGCCATTGCCGCACTCTTTATCGGACTCAACTTTTTAAAGGGCATCAACCTGTTCAAGTCCACCAATTCCTATTATATAGTATTCTCCGACATTAAGGGCTTGGCCAAGTCGAGTCCGGTCATGGCCAACGGATACGGCATCGGCATCGTGCACGACATCCAATACGATTACCGGCATCCCGGCCATATCCTCGTAGAAGTGAGCGTAGACGACGGCATGACCATCCCCAAGGGTACCAAGGCCAAGTTAGTCACCGAAATGCTGGGTGGATGCAACCTGAACCTCGTATTGCCCGACAATGCCGACAATGTATATGCTCCGGGAGATACCATACAAGGCGACGACACGGGAGGACTGATGGACAAAGCCGCCGACATCGTGCCCCAAGTAGAACAAGTCATAGGAAAAGTAGACACACTGCTGACTACGCTGAATGCCGTGGCCGGCGATCCGAACCTGCCGGCCATCATGGAAAATGCAAAGAATATCACGGCTAACCTGGACGAAAGCAGCCGCAGACTCAACCATCTTTTGGGCAGCGACATGCCGGCCCTAACCGGAAAAATAGGACAAATCGGAGACAACGTGATCACACTGACCGACAACCTGAATCAGCTTGACCTGCAATCGACGTTAGGGAAGGCAGACACGACCCTGAATTATCTGCAACTCATGACCGAGAAGATGAACCGCAAGGACAATACTTTAGGGTTGTTGCTCAACGACAGTATGCTTTACAATAACCTGACCCACACGGCAGGCAGCGCCGACAGCTTGCTCATCGACCTGAAAGAGACCCCCAAACGCTATGTTCACTTCTCACTTTTCGGACGTAAAAATTAAGGAAAAAAGCTATCCCCCGAACAGACAAACACTTATAAAAAAGCAAGCAAAAAAGGCAATTTATTTTTTTATTTTTTATCCGTCTGACAGCAAGCATCTTAAACGTGCCCGCCCGCCCCATCGGCAGGCGGGCACTTGTTTTTATCGGGGAATATTGCGAAATTTGCAGCGTAGAAGCATATAGGAAATTCACCTGAAAAAGAAAAATCTAATGGAAGGTTCTGCCCAAACGTTATGGGAACATTGTCTCCCCATCATCCGCCATAATGTAGACGAGAAACAGTATAAGACGTGGTTTGAGCCCATTCAAGTCATCTCTTTCGAGAAGCAAGTCCTGACTTTCGGACTGCCCAGCCAATATTTTTACGAGTTCTTGTCGGAGCACTTCGGACGGCTGATCTTCTCCGTTGTGAAAAGAGTATTCGGCGAAGGTACGCAATTGAAATACAGTTTGATGGTAGATCAAACCAACCATCTCACCGTAGACATCGAACCCGCCGGCACCCCCAAATTATCCACGAAAGGACAGATCCAGGCCGGAGGCAACAACAGAGCGCCCAGCCCCATGCAGGCTCCCATGCCACAGGATCTGGACCCTCAACTGAACCTGAACTACAGTTTCGACAATTTCATCGAAGGAGTCAGCAACAAGCTGCCTCGCTCCGTAGGACAAGCCATTGCCGAACATCCCAAACAGTCGACTTTCAACCCGCTCTTTATCTACGGAGCTTCGGGAGTGGGAAAGACACATCTGGTCAATGCCATCGGGGCAAAAATCAAGGAACTGTATCCCTTGAAGCGCGTACTCTATGTCTCGGCCCACCTTTTTCAGGTACAATACACCGACTCCGTGCGCAAAAACACGGTGAACGATTTCATCAACTTTTACCAGACCATAGACGTACTGATCATCGACGACGTACAGGAATTTGCCAGTCTGACCAAGACGCAAAACACATTCTTCCATATCTTCAATCATCTGCACCAGAACGGACGTCAGCTCATTCTGACGTCCGACCGGCCGCCCACTGCCCTGCAAGGCCTGGAAGAACGACTGCTGACCCGTTTCAAATGGGGATTGCTGGCCGAACTGGAGAAGCCCAACCAACAGCTCCGCCACGACATCCTGGAGAATAAGATACGGCAGGACGGCCTGAAGATACCGGAAGAAGTCATCAACTACGTGTCGGAGAACGTCAACGACAGTGTACGCGAGTTGGAAGGCATCGTCAATTCGCTCATGGCTTACTCCGTCGTATGGAACCGCGACATCGACCTGCCTCTGGCCGAACAAATACTCAAACGGGCCGTCAAGGCCGAAAACAAACCGGTGACAGTGGATCTCATCCTCGATAAGGTGTGCGGCTATTTTAATATGAAGCAGGACGAGATCTTCACCAAATGTCGCAAACAATCCATCGTACAGGTAAGACAGATCGCCATGTACCTGGCTCAAAAGTACACCAACCTGTCATCGTCGCGCATCGGTGCCCTGATCGGCAAGCGCAATCATGCCACAGTCCTGCACTCCTGCAACATTGTGGAAGACCGTCTGCACGTGGACAAGGCTTTCAAATCCAAAGTCGACGAGATAGAAAGCCTGCTGAAAAAGCGGTAATACCGATTAAAAGAAACTGGCTTTGAGGTTGTGTCAAAACGTTGGCACAACCTTTTTTATGCGCA
>JAJPYK010000010.1 GCA_021205005.1 Paraprevotella sp.
GCGCAAAGCCGATACAAAAAAGGGGAAAGGACCGTTTCCTGGTCTCTCTCCCCCTTCTTTATCTTATTCACATCGGTATCTTCGAATCATCACCAATCTTCTCCTCCGTCAAATCCGCCCCCTTGCGGGAAACCGTTTCTCTGTCCGCCGAAAGGATTGCCCTCCCGTTCGTCTTTCATCCGTCCGGCATTTCCTCGCCCGCGCGGCATACGCACCGGAGCGAAAATCTTCATCATCTGTTTTGCCGACAAGGTTTTAGAGAACAATTCATAATACTTCTTGTCCACTTCCAGACGGTTATACAGATCCACCACCTGTTGTGTCTTACGGTCGAACTCGGCTTGGATACGTGCCGCCGCTTCTTCCTCCGTGAGTTCCGTCTCTTTCTTTGCGTCGGTATCCGTCGCAGGCCTGTCTCCGGCACGATGTTTCATCAGTTCTTGCTGATAAGCCTCATACGTGGTAAGAAACGACGAACGGGAATCGCCTTTCAACTCCAAATTATCGGCCATTTTCTCGGCTCGTTTTTCTATCATCTGTTCCATGCCGGAGCCGTTTTTTACATTCCCGTCGCTCTGTGCATTCATCACCTTGGGCCAGCCCATGCAAGCCACACAAGTTCCTATTAAAAGTATGTTCTTCATTGCCTCTTGTTTTTATGAGTTATGTCCTATAATTATAGGACACCTCGTGCCCCAAAAGGTTTATTCATTCAACGCACCGTGATGTGAAAACATCCCTGTTTGACCTCATATTTCACATAACACAGCTTCTCGGTACGTAAGTCACGCAACACCTCGGAAAGCACCCATTTCAACGAGTCGTTGCGCACGGCCCTCCTCTCCGGACCGTCGGGCGGACTCACCGTGTTATAGCGATTATAACAAATATCGAAGGTAGTGCCGAAACGGTGACAACTTACCTCGGAGGCATTTCCGTTGAAACGTCGCAGCTTGCGCACGTCATCTTCCGTGCGCAAGACGGAGGTCACGATCAGCGTGTGCAAAGGGATGTTCTTGACGGCCAAAGAGTCTAAGAAATTACGGCTGATCTTCTGCAAAAGATCGCTGGCACGCGGCACTAAATAAGGAATGGAATACGACATGCGTTTGTCCATGGTATAATAAGGATTACTCCCTACATAGACTAACTCTTCTTTACGCAACTCGGCTTCTTTCCGATTCTCGACCGGATTGACGCCCCATTGCCGGGCGGAAACGATATGTACCTCTTGCAGATCGGGAAAGGTCTGCTTGAAATTGGACATACTGTAAATCCTACTTTTCACGGGATTGCCCTCCTTGTCCTTAAAACGAGGCACGGAATATGTCGTGCGTAGCCCCATTTTATGGTTGGCTTTCACTGTATCTCGCGGCAGGATCGGCACCTTCCTATTTATAGAATCCGAAGAAATGGAAGGTGTTTCTTGCGTTGCACGCACCCAATCGGGCTGAGCGCACCGTACAATGGTCAACACACAGACGGCCAAACCTGCCGTTCCCAAAAATATTTCTTTCTTGAGCTTCCTCAAAGCTTTTTTCTTATTTGACTCCACAAAGATACGGAAAACATAGCGAAATCGAAACTTAATGCTTAAATTTGCGGCAAATTTAAATGAATGATAGAAAAGCATATTGTATTAGAGGACGTAGACCCTGTCGTTTTTTACGGAGTGAATAACATCAACATTCAAATGATTAAGGCGCTCTATCCCAAATTACGCATCGTGGCTCGCGGAAATGTAATTAAAGTCATGGGGGATGAAGAAGAGATGTGCGCCTTCGAAGAAAGCGTCATCGCCCTCGAAAAACATTGCGTAAAATACAATTGTCTGAAGGAAGAAGACATTTTGGATATCGTCAAAGGAAAGAAGCCTCAAAAGGAAACCGCAGAAGGTGTCATCGTATACAGTGTGAACGGGAAACCCATCACGGCGCGCAGCGAGAACCAGCAGGAAATCGTCAAGGCTTATGAAAAGAACGATATGATTTTCGCCATCGGTCCGGCCGGCTCCGGAAAGACTTATACCAGTATAGCCTTAGCCGTAAAATCATTGAAGAACAAAGAAATACGAAGAATCATTCTCAGCCGTCCAGCCGTAGAGGCCGGTGAAAAATTAGGGTATCTTCCCGGCGATATGAAAGAGAAAATAGATCCGTATCTCCAACCGCTTTATGACGCATTGGAAGATATGATCCCTACGGTTAAATTACAGGAAATGATGGAGCAGGATGTCATCCAGATTGCCCCGCTGGCTTTCATGCGCGGACGTACATTGAATGATGCCGTGGTCATATTGGACGAAGCGCAAAACACGACTACGGCACAAATCAAGATGTTTCTGACCCGAATGGGAATGAACACCAAAATGATCGTTACGGGCGATATGACGCAAATCGACCTTCCACCTTCCCAACGTTCCGGATTAGTAGAAGCCACTTCTATATTAAAAGGTGTGGAAGGCATAGCGTTCATCCACATGAATAAAAAAGATATCGTACGCCACAAATTGGTCACTCGTATTGTAGAGGCCTATGAAAAGTATGACCAACAAAACGCGCACTCCCAGCATAAAAGAAAAATGACCGAAGAAGAAACGGTTCTCACTGACAGGGTCGGAGCGGACAAGCATTAACCGCTGCCGGCACGAACTATCGGCCATATCCCAAAAGATTTCTCATTCTCAAAACGAAATAAAAATGAAAACTTTAACTCAAACTCATTTTAACTTCCCGGGACAGACGAACGTCTATCACGGCAAAGTGCGCGACGTATATACGATTAACGACGAACTAATGGTCATGGTGGCTACCGACCGTGTCTCCGCTTTCGACGTCATCCTGCCCAAAGGCATTCCTTTCAAAGGGCAAGTCTTGAACCAGATCGCCGCAAAATTCCTCGATGCCACAAGCAACATCGTACCGAACTGGAAATTGGCCACCCCCGATCCTATGGTCACCGTCGGCCTGAAATGCGAAGGATTCCGCGTAGAAATGATCATCCGCGGTTATCTGACCGGTTCTGCCTGGCGTGAATATAAAAACGGTTGCCGCGAAATCTGCGGTGTGACATTGCCTGATGGAATGAAAGAAAATCAAAAGTTCCCCAGTCCCATCATCACTCCGACCACCAAGGCAGAAGCCGGACATGATGAAAACATATCGAAAGAGGAAATCATCGCCCAAGGCCTCGTGAGCAAAGAGGACTATGAGCTGATGGAGAAGTATACGTATGCGCTTTTCGCACGCGGCACAGAAATGGCAGCTCAAAAAGGTCTGATTCTGGTAGATACCAAGTATGAATTCGGGAAGAAAGACGGGAAAGTCTACCTGATCGACGAAATACATACTCCGGACTCCAGCCGTTACTTCTACGCAGACGGGTATGAAGAAAAGTTTGAAAAAGGCGAGCCGCAAAAACAGCTCTCCAAAGAATTCGTGCGCCAATGGCTGATCGACCATAATTTCATGGGACAAAAAGGACAGCAAGTGCCGGAAATGACAGAAGAATACGTAAACAGCGTATCTGACCGGTACATCGAACTGTATGAACACATCGTAGGCGAGAAATTCCGTAAGGCCGACGAACATGATGATTTGGCCTCACGCATCGAAAAGAACGTTTGCGAATACTTGAACAAAAAGTAAACCCGAACGGTGTACGAACAGGAAAAGATAAAGCCCTATCACAGTCACGAGCATAAGCGTGAGCAAGTGGAACGAATGTTCGACAGCATAGCTCACTCTTATGACCTGTTGAACCATTTCCTGTCATTGGGCATTGATAAAAGTTGGCGACGTACCGCCATCGACTCTCTGTCGCCTTTCCGCCCGCAGCAGATGCTCGACATCGCTACGGGCACGGGCGACTTTGCCATTTTATCGGCCCGACGTCTGCATCCGGAATCCATTATCGGAGCCGATATTTCGGAGGGTATGATGCAAATCGGACGTAAAAAAGTAGAGGAAATGGGCCTGAACGACGTTATCCGTTTCCAGCGTGAGGATTGCGGTTCTTTGTCGTTTCCGGATAATACATTCGACGCCGTAACCGTTGCCTACGGCGTACGGAACTTCGAGAACCTGGATCAAGGACTACGGGAGATTCACCGGGTACTGAAGCCCGGAGGACATTTACTGATCATCGAACTGAGTTCACCCCGCCATTTTCCGATAAAACAGGTTTTCTCCATTTATGCCCGGATTGTCATGCCTTCCATCGGGCGACTCATATCCAAGGATCACAGCGCCTATACTTACCTGCCTGCCACCATGGCTGCTTTTCCCCAGGGAGAGGTCATGCAAGGCATATTGAAAAAGGCTGGTTTCAATGAAGTTCGTTTCAAACGCTTCACATTCGGAATCAGTACCATGTATCTTGCTAAAAAATAATATCTTTGTTATGGAAAAATATGGTTTAGTCGGTTATCCTTTAGGACATTCCTTTTCACGCGACTTCTTCAACGAGAAGTTCGCGAATGAAAAGATTGATGCCGAATTCGTCAATTTCGAGATACCTTCCATTGATAGCTTTCCCGATATACTCGCCGAAAATACCAATCTTCGCGGATTGAACGTCACGATCCCTTATAAAGAGAAAATCATCTCTTATATGGATGAACTCAACGAAGATGCCCGTCGCATCGGAGCTGTCAACGTAGTCAGAATCACGAACCATAAGGGAAAACTCTACTTGAAAGGATTTAATTCCGACATCATCGGCTTCACGCGATCCATCGAACCGTTATTGACTCCCACCCAACGCAAAGCCTTGATCTTGGGCTCAGGCGGAGCGTCGAAAGCGGTATACCACGGTTTACAGAAACTGGGACTGGAGAGTACGTTCGTCAGTCGCCATCCACAAAAAGACATGCTTTCTTACGATCAGCTCTATCCGGAAATCATCGCCGAATATAAGGTCATCGTAAATTGTACCCCCGTCGGCATGTTTCCCCATACGAACGAATGTCCGGATCTGCCATACGAATTTATCGGAAGCGACCATCTGCTCTACGATCTGATTTATAATCCGGAAGAAACGCTGTTCTTAAAGAAAGGACGCGAACAAGGAACCATCATTAAAAACGGTTTGGAGATGTTGCTCCTTCAAGCCTATGCAGGCTGGGATTATTGGCATAGCGAAGACTAAACATGAAGCAGAAGACAAAAAGGAAAAGACGAAAAGGATGGTTTGTCTTAGCTGCACTTCTGGCCATGTTCATCGGACCCACATGTTATCTGCAATGGTATGCACTGAAAGCCGAAGGTAACAAACGTGGAAAAAATATAGAAGCGTCCTATGCTTTTATGTATAAGCATTACCCATTTTTAGTCCATTGGGTGGACAGCCTGAAACAAGCGGATGCCTTGCGCGATACGTTTATCCGTGCCGATGACGGGACAAAGTTGCACGCTCTCTATCTCTATGCCGATACGGCGACTGCCTGTACGGCCATTGCCGTACACGGGTATACGGACAATGCCATCGGCATGCTTCATATCGCTTATCTCTATAATCATGACCTGCATTACAATGTTCTCCTACCCGATTTACGCTTTTCGGGACTCAGCGGAGGCAACCACATCCAAATGGAATGGAATGATCGTAAGGACGTACTTCGCTGGATGCAAGTAGCCAATAAACTGTTTGCTCCCGATTCGATGACGAACATGGTGGTACATGGCATCTCGATGGGAGCCGCCACAACGGTAAATGTCAGCGGAGAAAAACTTCCTCCTTACGTACATTGTGTCATAGAAGACTGCGGATACACCAGCGTGTGGGATGAATATACTGATCAACTGAAAAAGCAATTCAACTTGCCGGCCTTTCCCATCCTGTATATAACCAGTTGGGCCACAGATCTGCGCTACGGCTGGAACTTCAAAGAGGCGTCTCCATTGGAGCAAGTGAAAAAGTGTCGTCTTCCCATGCTGTTCATTCATGGAACAAAAGATACTTTCGTTCCGACCTGGATGGGTGACAGTCTATATGCAGCAAAACCTGGCATTAAGTCATACTGGCGCGTTCCCGGAGTTACCCATGCGGTTTCTTATCTAAAATATCCTAAAGATTACACGGAAAGAGTAAAAAGATTCGTCGAACAGTATAATGTTCCAAAAGTTATGAATAACTTGCCCCGAAAAGTAAACGTCCCCCAATATGAAGAAAGCATTTAGCCTGATTCTGTTGTTCCTGATATGCTTAGGGAACATGCAGATGACGTATGCATCGACTTATACACCGTAAAATCTGCGTATGGAATATTTACAGGAAAAGACCCGTCATGTGTGCAAACCGGCCGGCATCATTTCCCCTGAGACCGTACAACAAATGGACAGTATGCTCTATCGATTGGAACATGATAAAGGCGTCCAGTCTGTCGTTGCCGTAGTAGAAAATATAGAAGGAGGAGACTGCTACGACTTTGCCCTTACACTCGGCAACAAACTTGGGGTGGGCAACCGGCAAAATACGGGATTGATCATCCTGCTTTCCACGCAAGACCGTTGTTATCAGATTCTGACGGGAGAAGGTCTGGAAGGCACATTGCCCGATGCAATCTGTCGCCGCATCGAAAACCGCAAGATGATCCCCTATCTCAAAACCGGAGATTGGAATAACGCCATGCTACAAACGGTGGCTACAGTCTGCGGCGTAATACGAGGAGATGATTCGCTGCTGAATGCAGGAAACGGAAACAATGACCGCAACGACTCCGATTATAGTTTCGTGTGGATTATTCTGGCTCTCATCGTGACAGGCGGATTCATTTCGTGGCGGTCCAACCGCAAACGCAATACTTGCCCAAAATGCGGTGCATATCCGATGCAACGTGTCGACTCCCGTATACAAATAGATCGTATTCAAGGGGTGGAGCACCATCAGGAGATGTATCGTTGTCCCAAATGCGGCCACACGGAATGCCGGTCACACGACGAACCGTTTGACAACGGTGCCGGCTTCGGAGAATTTCCTCCCATCATCGGACCGTTTCGCGGTTTTGGAGGAGGCTCGGGAGGAGGTTTCAGCGGAGGCAGCTTCGGCGGGGGGAGTTTTGGCGGAGGCGGTTCAGGCGGCCGTTTCTAATATGTCACAAACAAACAGCAACATTACATACCTATTTTATATATTATAAGACAATGAAAACAAAAAAATGGATGACTGCCGCCATAGCTATGGTGTGCATGGTATTACTCAACAGTTGTTCCTATAATAAAATGGTGGAAAAGGACGAAGACGTATCCACAGCATGGAGTAATGTGGAAACCCAATATCAACGTCGCGCCGACCTGATTCCAAACTTGGTCAGCACCGTAAAAGGATATGCCCAACACGAGAGCAGTACATTGGAGGCTGTAGTCGAAGCACGCAGCAAAGCCACGCAAATCACGGTAGACCCCACCCATCTGACTGCAAATAAACTGGCCGAATATCAAAAAGCACAAGGCGAAGTAAGCTCGGCACTGGGCAAACTGCTGGCCGTAACAGAGAACTATCCCCAATTGCAAGCCAATGAGCATTTCTCGGAGTTGCAAGCCCAACTGGAAGGAACGGAAAACCGGATTACGGAAGCACGCAAACGTTACAACGAAGCCGTGCAGGACTACAATGTTCTGATACGTTCATTCCCCAACAACCTGTTTGCCGGCATGTTCGGATTCAGCAAGAAAGAAAAGTTCGAGGCTGACGCCGGCGCATCGGCCGCACCCAAAGTGGAATTTTAATCTTTACTCTCATTTATAACAGACTATCGCACATGAGCAATCAACGTTACATGATGCGCGGCGTATCGGCTGCCAAAGAGGACGTACACGACGCCATCAAAAACATCGACAAGGGTATTTTCCCCCAGGCATTCTGTAAAATCATCCCGGATATTTTGGGCGGGGATCCCGAATACTGCAACATCATGCACGCCGACGGGGCCGGCACCAAATCTTCATTGGCTTATGCCTATTGGAAAGAAACCGGAGATCTGTCCGTATGGAAAGGCATAGCACAAGACGCCCTGATTATGAATACAGACGACTTGCTCTGCGTCGGGGCCGTAGACAACATATTGGTATCGTCGACCATCGGGCGTAACAAAATGTTGATTCCCGGAGAAGTCATTAGCGCCATCATCAACGGAACGGACGAACTGCTGGCCGAAATGCGTAAAATGGGCATCGGCATCTACGCCACAGGCGGTGAGACGGCTGACGTAGGCGATTTGGTGCGCGCCATTATTGTAGACTCCACCGTGACCTGCCGTATGAAACGCAGCGATGTCATCGACAATGCCCACATCCGTCCTGGAGATGTAATTGTGGGGTTGAGCAGTTGCGGACAAGCCACTTACGAGAAAGAATACAACGGAGGAATGGGCAGCAACGGACTGACCAGTGCGCGACACGATGTATTTGCCAAGTATATCGCCGAAAAATATCCCGAGACCTACGACAAGGCCGTACCGGAAGAATTGGTATACAGCGGAAGTTATCGTCTGACCGATGCAGTGGTAGGCGCACCGGTCAATGCCGGCAAGCTCGTACTCTCCCCTACCCGTACTTATGCCCCGGTGATCAAACAACTGCTGGACACCATGCGTGCCGATATCCACGGCATGGTGCACTGCACAGGCGGTGCGCAGACCAAAGTACTGCATTTCGTAGGAGAGAATTGCCGGGTAATCAAAGATAATATGTTCCCCGTGCCGCCTTTGTTCAAGGCCATTGCCAAAGAAAGCGGAACAGACTGGAGTGAAATGTATAAGGTGTTCAACATGGGGCATCGTCTTGAGATCTACGTAGCGCCCGAACATGCGGAAAAGGTCATTGCTCTCTCCAGAAGCTTCCACATCGACGCGCAAGTCGTAGGGCACATAGAAGAGGGACGCCGTTCGCTAACCATCCGGAGCGAGTTCGGTGAATTCAATTATTAAAAACGGGAAGAGCATATAACTCCTCTTCCGATCTGTACAAGAGGGTGTGTCATAATTCAAAAAGCACTTTGAAAAAGTAATAATCAGAAACTTCATTCAATAAAAACAACCATATAGAGCTTCGTGGAGAGCTTTATAAGGTTGTTTTTGCTTAGTTCAACGGAGGATACTTACAGATTATAAGTTGTCAATCTCAAAATTTGAATTATGACACACCCTCTTTTCAACTTTGATTCCACACAAGTTTCCGTGATCTCATCGACGAGCACGGACCTGAATGAGCTCCGCTCCCTTCAGCCATAACCAACTCATGCCGATGGACAATATGATACCGACGATACCGGAAAGACTATTCCCGACTTCCGCCCCCAAGGAAACCACATTATAATCCGGAAAGAATTGCAGTGAAGATACTGTTTCTTTGAGTGTGTCTGATTGAAGGCACAAAAAAGGGACCTGAC